>JBJYXA010000433.1:0-2271 GCA_046259705.1 Caldilineaceae bacterium | reverse complement strand
TGGTAGAATGAACAACAAGTCAAGAAACCTCACTCCGCTAACAGCCATTCAACCGACGACAAATTGGGAGCGATGAAATGGCAGACCGCAAGAAGATCACCCTCACGACGCTCTTTCGAAAAGTCTCCAAAGGTGAGCAGATCACGTGGCTGACTGGGTATGACTATCCCACTGCATATTTCCATGAAGAGGCTGGCATCGACATGATCCTCGTTGGCGATAGCCTCGGCATGACCATGTTGGGCTATGATTCGACATTGCCCGTCACCATGGATGACATGATCCGTCATACGCAGGCCGTACGCCGCGGCGCGCCAACGGCATTTGTGGTCGGCGATATGCCCTACATGAGCTATCAACCCAGCGTTGAGACAGCGATCCGCAACGCCGGTCGTTTTATGGCGGAGACAGGCTGCGACTCTATCAAGCTTGAAGGTGGAGCGGAGATGGCCGACCGTATTGCCGGCATCGTAAGCGCAGGTATTCCCGCGATAGGCCACCTTGGCCTTACGCCGCAGAGTGCGAGCGCGTTGGGCGGTTTTCGTCTACAAGGAAAAAGCGCGCTGCAGGCGAAGAAGATCGTCGATGATGCCAAGGCTTTGGAAGAAGCGGGCGCCTTCGCCATTCTGCTGGAATTGGTGCCGGACCGCGTCTGCCAACTGATCACGAAACGTGCCAAGAACTGCATCATCATGAGCCTGGGCTCCGGACCGCACGCTCACGGCCAGCTGCTCATCTACCACGACTTGTTCGGCCTATATCCCAAGTTCACTCCGCGCATGGCCAAAGTCTATGGCAACGCCGGTGAGGTGATCCTGAATGGCGTCAAGCAATATGTGGCTGAGGTGCAGAGCGGCGAATTCCCGCAGCCGGACAACTATTTCGGCATGAAGGATGAAGAATACGACGAGTTGGTTACCCTATTGGACTAGGTAGTCGAGGCATACCCCAAGACACCGCCAAGCTCAGGCACCGTTCAAGACTTGATCTTATGCCGCCGCGAACCAGTTCATCTTTGCGATCCGAAGCCCAACAATGAACTGGTTCGCTTTTAGGCGCGTAGCGTTGCCAGCAGTCGTTTGGGCCTGGTCAATAGAGCCAGCGCGTCGCCAATGCTGTTGCATACGACATCGGCCGCCGCAATGGTTTCGCCCGACGCACCTTCCGCGTTGATTACTGCGATGCCCACGGCTGCCGCGCGCACCATATCCTCGTCATTGCGGCCATTGCCAATACAGATCGTGCGCTGTGGTCCAAGCACGAAGAGATAGGCCAGCTTGGCGTGGCGCTGATCATCCTTGCGCAATAGGTGGATTCGGCAGTCGATGCCCTTCAGCGCTCGCTGCGCCGAGCCGAAGGTGTCGGCCGTTACCACGTGCACCTGCATCGACTCCGCCAGCGCATTGAGGGCTTCGGCAACGCCCGGCAGCAACTCGCCGTCCACGGCCAGCGTGCCGTTGAAATCACAGACAAGGTGGTCGATGTTGAACGTGCCAAAGTCTGGAATGTCTACTGTGTTCATATCTCTTTCTCGCTATTGACCCGCACTGGCTGAAGACCATGTTAGCGGCTATTTTCCCACCGAGCGCGTTTATCCTATCGGCTTATCCGCCCACACAAATTTCTCGTATTGTATCCCATTCGACCCATATCGCAGGCGATACGCGTCAGGCATGGAGAGAGCGCGCCAAAATGCAAAGTCGATGGACCGGTCGTACTGCTGAATGATGAGCGCAAGCAGATTGCCGTGCGTGCCAATCACCACATGCTGGCCGGGGTGAGCGGCCACGATGGCTTCCACCGCTCTAACCCCGCGGCACTGCGCTGCCTGGTTTGATTCTCCGCCGGGCCACACAAACGATGCATCATCCCAAGTTGCGCGTACGGCCGCCAACCAGTCATCCACAGGTTCGCCGCTCAATTTCCGTTCGCGCAGATCATCCACCACCTTGACGGGCAAATCAAGAGTTGCAGCGATGGGCGCAACTGTCTCCTGGGCACGCGTGGCCGAACTGGCATAAACGGCCTCAACCGGGCAGTGGACGAGCCCTGCGGCCAGTCTTTCTGCGTCGATACGACCGCGTTCCGACAGCGGGCGGCGCTCGTCGGGTGTCCACTGCGCATGAGCGTGCCGCACCAAAACAACAACAGTGTCCGCGCCGTCTCCAGACGTCGTAAGGTTCATCCATTCTCCGGCGCTAACAGTGAGGCTGCATGGACGTCGTGGCGTGCATATCGGGTGCGCGCTGTTTCGAAGCTGGCCGTCGCGTA
>JBJYXA010000432.1:0-2602 GCA_046259705.1 Caldilineaceae bacterium | reverse complement strand
CCTTGCAGCGTACGATTGACGGGAGGCATGATCCAGCACAGTTCGTCACCATACTTCGGCAGGCGCTGGGCGCGTTCCCACGCTTGCACCCAAACACAAAGCCGTTCCGGGATGACCTCGCAATGCCCATTCTCGCGTACGCCGCCGCATGGTCCGTTGCGCAGATTCTTGGGGCAGTTCATAGAGCACGTCATACCGGTGCTGTGAAGCACACACTGGCCGCACATCTGGCAGTTGTAGAGATAACCCTTGAACACCTTTTCGTTCCAGATGAGGAGGGTCTCGGTGAATCGGGGACTGACGCGCTTCATCAGCGGATAGGCGATACCGAGGGCCGCCACTGTGCCGTCATAGAAATATTCCATCCAGCGCGGATGATCCTTCAACCATTCGCTTCCTGGCTGGCGTCTCGCTTCCTTCATGACCGTGTACGGTTTGCTTTCGCTCATCTTGGTGGGTGGCTCCTAGACCGGGATGCTGCTGATTCACACACCTGGAAACCGGCAAGTCGGCTTGGCCGAGGAGAAGGCAGTAATTCGAGGTGGACAGAGCTGATGGTCTGCTCGCGTAATGGTTACTTCAAGAAATGCATGCACACGGAGCGATGAAAGGCTGGCTACCGCATGCATGCATGATAACAACGATTGAGCTTAGGCGTCAACGTTTGAGGGTTGTCGCGCGGACGGCGTGGTTCGTTACGGCCGTATGGCAAACGCCTCGCTCATGATGCGCCCTTCTTCCACCACGAAGGCTGCGCCGCCGCCGGTGAGCGGCCTGTCGGTGTCCTCCACATCGAACAGCAGCTCACCGTCAATACTAGCGCGTAGGCGGTTGTCTTCGGCACGCACAGTGAATTCCTTTGTGACACCGTTCGACCACGCGTAATCACGTTCGGCCAGCACGGTGTCACCGTCGAGAGCCTTGAGCAGGCGCGCCTTGCCGTCATCACAGAGCAGTAGGGCATAGTAGCGGCGCATGCCCTGAACGCGGACTGCGATACCGGCAGCCTTCACCATATGAAGCGTGATCGCAGACGACGCTTCGTAGTCCGTCCAGTCTCGACCGCCCTGTATCAGCAGCCCGCGACCTTCGTTCTGAATAAGGCGGAACGACTCCGGCGAGTAGGGAAGGTAGGAATCTACCCCATTGACCCAGGCGCGCCGCCACATACGCACTTGCTGGTTCCTTGCGCGTCGACCTTGGACGTCGCCAGGTGTACGTGTCAGGACAACGTTCGGCGTTCCGCTCCACGTGAGATAGTCTAGGTATACTGCGCCGTGTGCCGGCTGGTCGCTGGTGATCTCCAACCCAATCTCGTTGACGGGCGCGCCCTCCGTGTCGGGTATCTGCCATTCGAAGTTCTGGCGTTCTCCCGAGCTGAGGGGAACCGCCTTCGATCGGATAATTTCCAGATGGTCATCTGGATCGGCGTACACGCGTACGAACAAATTCACCATAACGGGCTCTGAATTATCCGGAGCACCCAACACGCTGGCGGCGACAGTCTGACCGGAGTGGAGCGTAGGCGATGAAATCAACGCATAAGTGCGCTTCTCGAAGAACTCGGCCAGTTCGACGGAAGGGATGAACGCGGGTGTGCCGATTCGAGCCACGCGTCCTTTGGCCACTCCCCGGTAGCGGACCGCCAGACTGCGTTCGCCCGCTTCGGAGTGCCCTTTGATATTTTCCAGGCGCGCTACCCCAGCGGCGTCCGGGTTGCTGTCACTTTGAAACCCCTGTATCGCGCCGGGCAGTTCGAAATGGAAGCGAGCGCCGTTCTTGGGCGCAAGTGGCTTCTCACCGGCCAATCGACGGCCGGTATTAACCATATGGTACGTTTGGGCGACCGCGTCTGTGATGGCGCGGCCACCGTCTGCCGTGGCCGCATACATCCTGTCTGCCACCGGTGTGCGGAAATCCGCCCCCGATTGAATTGCCGCCAGACCGCCGCGAATGCCCAACAGACAGCCTACGTTGCCTGAGTTGCAATCAGTGTCCCAGCCGCACGTATTGACAATCATGAGCGACTTCTGGAAATCACCGTCACCGTGCAGGAGCGCATGGATGATCAGTCCGTGGTTGGGCACCATGTGACAGTTTCCGCCATATTTGTCATAGCCATAATTGGCGGCAATCCGTGCGCGGGTGGCTTCCCAGTCGCCGGGCTGGGCTGCGTGCCATTCGCGGATCTCGTTGATCATGCGGTAGATGATGCTGTTATCAGGAATCACCGAGAGGCCGGTATCGATGAGCTTGTTCATGTCGTTTTCGACAAAGGCCTGCGATTCCATGGCTGCAATCACCTGTGCGCCATAGATCGCCTCGCCGTCGTGGCTTACGCTGCCGGCGCGCCGGGCGAGGTCTGCGGCGTATTCCGGATCGCCCGGAGCGACCATGGCCCAGCCGTCGATGAAGATCTGTGCGCCGATCTGTTCGGCTACGACCCTGCCGTTGAGGCCTATCGAACCGCTTTCCGGCGCCTTATGACCATGTTTGAGTCGGAGATAAGCGGTATGCTCGGTAGAGTTGCCAAGTCCGCCCCACCACAGGATCGTTCGTTCCTCGATGAGGTAGTTTAGCCACGTCTGTCCGATCTGTGCCG
>JBJYXA010000431.1:0-2001 GCA_046259705.1 Caldilineaceae bacterium | reverse complement strand
AACCTGCGGGTCGCCACCTCGGATTCCTGGAAGGACAAGCAGACCGGCGAACAGCTCGAGCAGACGGAGTGGCATTCGGTCGTGATGTTCGACCGCCTCGCCGAGATCGCGGGCGAGTACCTGCGCAAGGGCTCCCAGGTCTACCTCGAGGGCAAGCTCCGCACCCGCAAGTGGCAGGACAACGAGTGCGATCCGCACCTTCAGCTGCAAGTTCCACCGTCGTTAGCATGGTTTCAGGCCATTCCTTAAAGAATGGCGGCCGAATGACGCGTTCATGCTCATCGCACAATTGCTCTGCACAGACGATGCGATTGAGCTTACCGAACGCAACATATCTGATGAATCCGTAGATGGTTGCGCCGTTCGGCGTGCCATTGCGTAGAACGATATTCCACCAACGCGGGCGCTAGAGTCCACGCTCGCTCAACCACTCAACTGCGGAAACGGCGCTCCAAAGGGTTCGCTGCGAAATTCGAACCATGACCCCATCCAACCCGGATGACGTGGCTTCCATGGCGCGCCTGCCAGATTCACTTCGACGCATGCCGATTGCGTGGTGCGTGGATTTGGACCGCGCGCCGTCTGACAGCGCTCCAGGGTCGTATGACAATGGACGGAATACTGCTGCGTACCTGGAACACGTTTGTCCTCTTGATAGCAATATCCAACTGACGGTGGCGTATCGGTCGCGAGCACCGAACGCGCCTTCTCGACCAAGGGCGCATTGGACGCAAGCGTTGCCCCAACCGAATCTTGTACTTGCTTTGCCGCTTCGGCGGCGGCTTCATTCGCCTGCTCCAACTTAGCCAAGTCCTCGCGTTGCTGCACACTAGCAACGGCAGTTGGCTGTTCTTTAAGCGCCTTGAGCAAGTCGGCATTTTGCGCTTGCAACGATGTAATCGTGTCTTGCGCGGTACGCAGCGCCGTATCGGTATCGTAGAACTGACGCTTCCACTTAAGGCCGGCAAAGCTGCCTTCCTCAAAACCGGCATTCGTCAGGATGGCGTTGAACGTTGCAGGAAAGACCAACAGCAACAACGCAGCGATAAACAACGTTGAATCGCGCAACAGCGCGAATAGATCCTTTGCCGTCGCGATGCCTGCAGAAAGCGCAGTCGACGGCTTATTCGATGTTTGCTCCGCCATCTTGATTCCTCCAACGTGCACGCAGCCATGCCGCAACAGCTAACCCAGAAGCACATTGTCGCGGATGAAGGTGATGCATTGGCGACACTTTGGTTCGCCGCATGCAATTGAGCAACTGCACAACTAAGAACGTCGCGCGGCCGACTACGGGACGACGATCAAGCAGGCCTTAGCTTATCGTGCTGTTGCCCTTCTGCAGATTGATTCTGTGGATTTCTCTTCCCTAGTCTTCTCAGGTAGCCGACTCTCGTCGCATTGCGACTCGCCCATTCTCCGAGTCTAGCCACGCGGTGGGCAAGAGTGCCCGGTGATCGATTCAGTCCCAGCCCAACCATCGCGTGTCAGCGCGGCGGTCTACCTCCCTCCCCCGCAGCCTGCCCCCTCGAGCACGCCGTGAACCCCGCGACGCTTTGCTATCCCTGCGTCACTGCGGCCCAGCCGGCACGTCAGTGTGCCGGCGTTCGCGCGGCCGCCTGACATTCAGTCAGCCGGCTTCGATCCCGCGCTCACCCCTGTAGGCTCGCAATCAGACATCTGCCTCAAGACGGTCCTCGACGGCGTCTCCGGACCTCGGACACACCGCCGCCACTCCACGCGTAACCAAGGCTCGCCAGCCGGTCTCCAACTGCAGAACCACCGCGCTTTAGCGCGCCTCCGAGGCTCGATCAACGATCGCGCGAGCCAGCTCCGCTGGCGTCCCCTTCTTGTCCGAAACGACATGCCGTCGAGGCCGCTCCGCGGCTTTCCACATCCGGTCTGGTCCCACCCCTGCAAAACCCTTCCGAGGCGCGATCCGCGACCGCGCGAGGCAGCCGTGCTGCCGTCCGCCCAATCCCCGAGTCTCTCCTTTCGATC
>JBJYXA010000430.1:0-1685 GCA_046259705.1 Caldilineaceae bacterium | reverse complement strand
CATGGGGGCGGCTGGCTGCATGGGGGCGGCTGGCTGCATGGGCGCGGCACGTATCGTGAACGTGACGGGCACGGCGTGATAGCTCAGCCCCGGCATGTCGGCAGTGGGCGGCAGTAGGGGTGCGATTACACGGCGCAGCCTGTCGAGGTTAGCTGGTGATAGTACGTTTTTGGGCATGGGTGTGGTCTCCCGATCGTTCAGGCGAATAGTGCATCCAGAATCTTTCCGCGCTCCGCTGCGGTGGGGTTCCGGATTACCCGATAGCTCTGGCTTACTTCATAGTCCAAGCCGTTGAACAGCACTTTGTGGTCTGCGCTCCCGGCTATGGCGCCGGAGTCGGTGAGTGCCACAAGACCTGCCCAGCCGTCTCGCACGAACTTGGTCTGTTTTACCTTCCGGTACACTCTTACGGTCATGGTTGTCTCCGGGTTTGTTCTCGGGTTGCGTCGGACGCAACGTGGGGGATTGTACGTGGTTTACGGTGAGTCACTACCATCTATGAGTTTCTGCAACTCCTTGTGCAGGGCATCGCGTTGCTGGGCTCTGATGTCCAGCAAGCTGTCGTGCAGCTTATCCAGCGTGGTGTCGATGCCGGAGCGTAAGCGCTCATGCAAGGTCTGCATATGTTCCAACAACGCGGCATTCTGTGCGTCTGCGAGGTTCAGCACGCGTTCCAACACGATGAGGTCTGCCGGAGGGGCAGCGGGTTGGCGCGCACTATCGGAGGCGCGGTACAGGCAGTAGGCAATCCACTGCGATAGCCTATGCAACTGGAACAGCAGTAGTTTGCTGGGGCGTCGGTTGTGCGTGCGGTAGTGGTGCTGCAGTATGTGCACCGTAATATTCAGATACTTCGCGTCCAGCACGACGAGGGTGCTTTCGAGGGCTGCGGCAGGCCACGTCGTTCCGCACTCCGGGCACACTTCCAAGCCGTTGTAGGCCAGCTTGGTCATGTGGCTGCTTTCGTAGGAATCGTCCGGGTTGATGACGGCGCCGCAGTTGTGAGTGATGACATCCGTATGCGGGTCGTCCGTGGACGGCACGAAGGCCATGTTTGGGTGCCGTAGCTTGGCCTTAAGAAGCTCGTGGTCTATGGGGTAGACGAAGAACTTATGGTCATAGGGGTCTTTGGCGGCGAGGTATTCGGGATCGGGTAGTCTGGGCATTGTTGTCTCCTAAGATTCTCCGGACCTTGCAGGTCCAACGCAGGGTTCTATCGTTGTTTATGTGTTGGGGCTTCGCGCAGCACGCGCTCGCCGGGTTGGGTCGTCGGGGTGTGCTCGTGACAACGTGTATTCATCACATAGTAGGCCGGCGCTCGTAGGTTGCTGCGGCGCAGGTCTCTCGGGTTGCCGTTGCGAAATTCGATACGTTCGGGCCATCTGCCGGTGCCGTAGAGGCAGTGCATATAGTACACCAACTTGGGCAGCGGGTAGCGAATGCCATCGAACTCAAGGAAGCGGCGCTGCATATCGCCAGCATCGGTTCCATGCAGTGGGGCGAGCTTACCAACGTGTTGGCGTAAGAACGTGATCTCTCGGGTGCTCCAGCGGGACGGGTCATCTAGTTGGCTTAGCGTGGCGCGCCAGGTTAGCGTGCCGGTGCGGGGGCTGTAGTCCAGCACCAGACGAAACAGGCCAGGATGAAGCAAAGGATGATCGTGGAAGTCTAAGATGGGAGGTTAC
>JBJYXA010000429.1:0-4837 GCA_046259705.1 Caldilineaceae bacterium | reverse complement strand
CCCAAAGGGTTCCCGATCGTGACTATTGAAGAGTTTATCATAACGCCGTTCTGTGAGATCGATGATTGCATGGGTGAAATTCCGAAGCATAGCCAGGCCAAGTTGTGGCCGAGCGAAGTCGTCACTATCGGCATCTTGTTTGCGCTCAAAGGCGGCTACTTCCGTGCTTTCTACCGCTGGTTGGAGCGCGACTACGCATTGCTCTTTGCTGGCTTGCCTCATCGTACGCGCCGGCAACGGCTCTTGCTCAGTCATCAGCGACGGTGTAATCAGCTGTTGGCAGAACCAAGCTTCTTCAGCGTGATCGACAGCGATGGCATTGAATTGATTCATCCAGTTCGGGAATAACGGAGCCCCAAACAGATCGGCAAGAAAGGTAAGTCGAACTGGCGCTGGATCGTTGGCATGAAGCTCTGCCTGCTCATCAATGACGATGGCCATGTCGTGGCTTGGACCTGGGATACCGCCAATGTGCATGACCAGACCTTCTTGCCCTTGGTCGATGCTGTTGCCGGCAAGACCATTGTCTTGGCCGATACCGGTTTCGCCTCGGCCAGCGGTATTGCTGCCAACCTCAAGCTCTGCCCACGCGGCTCCTGGAACGTACGCATGCTGGTCGAGACGGTGCTCTCCATGCTCACCATGGTATGTGGCTTGAAGAAGGTCTTTCACCGTACCTGCCGCTACTTCCAGAATCGTCTTGCCTATGGTGTTGCCATGTTCAATGCCTTGCTTGACCTGAACCGCATCCTGACTCCGGATGCTGATCCCGAGGATCGTCTACTACACATCGCTCAGTACAGCTTGTGAACTAGCACCATTGGTTATTAGCGACCCGCTGATAGCGTTTGGGGTAACGCTGCATACTGCTCATGCAGCAGGTGAAGGGGTGGCGGTCGTCGCCGTAGTAGCCACAGGTGCAGAGATTCCCACATCGTGGCGATCCTGTTTGAGCATTGCCAGGCTCATTAGGTGTCACCGTATGCCGAATCAAGATGCTCCAGACCCGGATCGCGAAGAAATGCCAAAGGGATATGATCACCCTTTTGGCATATTCTCCTACATCGACGAACCACACTTGGGCGCCAATCACAAGTGTGCGTCAGTCGTGAGGGCCGCAAGACACGATGTCGACCTTGTCACGCACTTGGGACCGACGCATGATCACTTGGATGACACCCTCTGGTTAACGCGCGACACATAGTTGCCTGGGTCCGTGGCAATTTCAGCGAATTCCTCGCCGTCGGGGGCGAGGAAAATTCCGAACGTCGGCCCGCCGTCAATGAGTACCGTTATACTGCCTGTACAGTCGGCGTTGACCGTATAGCTGGTGGGCACAACGGCATTCTCCAGAACGATATCGCCGTTGACTCGAACCGTAACGATGTCTGTCCCCGTGCCGTCCCCATTGAATTTCCGAAAGCCGGCATCAGCCCCAGGTGTGGACTCTGTTACCCCGAATGCTGGAGGCAAAATTGGCCCGGCATGTGCGGAGAGATATGTACCCGTAAGTGTGGCCAGGGTGCACTCCTCCTTCTCGGCTGCTTCCTTCACCGTATCGCTCTGTACCGCGGGCATTGCGCTTACCGATTGACAGGCAGCAAGGGTCAGGCCGAACAGCAAAGCGACGAAGATCCTGAACTGTTTGTTTCTCACGTGAAATCTCCTTGTGAAACGACTGCTCACACTGCTCGACGATCGAGCCGCTCCAATACAGTATCAGCCAGACAGGCGACATCTAGGCGCATTTGACACAAAAATGACACAGGACGTTATCGCCGACGCTTTTTCCTGCCCAGCCACTCTGCTACAATGCTGACGTACCGGTGGCTCATCTTCCCTTCCGAACCTAAGTCATCCGCCGCCGCGCATCGCACTGGAATACCGAAGAGGGTCGGTCTGGTAGCGGACGAAACCGTAGTCCCTCTCTGTCATTCTCGGGTTGGGCCACTTATGTCTGTCTGTCAGACGCATTTGGTCCGATGTGCCGGAAATGGGTTCACGAACGTGTTTTCCACTTTTGGTGGTTACCTACAACATGTGCGGAAACGTGCCGGCATGACCCAGCACGACTTGGCGGCGGCCACAGGCTACAGCCGCTCCTTGATCAGCGCCCTGGAACGAAACGCTCGTCTGCCCGATATCGACGCCCTGTCCCAGACCTTCATTCCAGTGCTGGGTCTGCAGGATGAACCGCACATCGCGTCCCAACTCGTCGTATTAGCTGCGCTGGCGCGCGGCGAACGACCGCCTGTCAACCACCCCCCTACCCATTGGCATCGAGCGGTGATCGCCTCGGGAACGGAAGACAGGAACTACCGTTTGCCCATGCCTCCGACAGAGATCCTGGGGCGCGAGCGCGAGATCTATCAGCTATGCCAGCGGATGTTGGGACACCATGGGCGCCTGCTGACGCTGGTTGGTCCGCCTGGGGTAGGGAAGACACGGCTGGTCCAGGCTGTGGGTTCGGCTTTGCAGACGACATACAAGGACGGCGCTTGTTTCGTTGCGTTGGCAGCCGTGAGTGAAGCTTCATTAGTAGCTGTCGCCCTGCTAGATGCCTTGCGAATTCCGCACGGTGCGTCCAAGCCGCCCGAGATCCAGTTGATTGAGTCCCTGCGGCGCAAGGAGGTGCTGCTCATCCTTGACAATTTCGAGCAGATTCCTGACGCCGCGCCACTCGTGGCCGATCTGCTCTCCGAGTGTGGAGGCGTACATTTGCTTGTGACCAGCCGCGAACGACTGCATTTGCGCGCCGAACAGCGCTATCTTGTGCCACCGCTGGAACTGGACGCCGCGGTCGAGCTGTTTGTCCGGCGCGCATCCTCCATGGACGACAGCTTCGCGCTTGCGCCTGCGAATCGCCCGCTCGTCGAGGAAATCTGTCAGAGGCTGGATCGCTTGCCGCTGGCAATTGAACTGTGTGCGGCGCAGACCGATTTGTTGTCCCTTTCCCAGCTTCTGGTCGGGCTGAACGAGCATCGCTTGCCATTGCTTACGGTAGGCGCGGCCGACTCGCCGCCGCAGCACCGTACGTTGCGCAGCGCCATCCACCACAGCTATTTCTTACTGAGCGACGGTGAAAGAAAGCTCTTTCGCTATTTGGGCATTTTCTCGGGCGGCTTTGACCTCTATAACCTAGAAAGCGTAATCGGCTGGCATATAGAACAGGAGCAAGCCGGCTTGAGCGCCACGCTCCATGCGTTGATCGGAAAGAGTCTGGTTTATCCGCAAACGCTGCCGTCAGGTGGACGGCGCTACCTTCTGCTGGAGACGATCCGCGAGTTTGCTCTGGAACAGCTACGCGCACACGATGAAGAAGCCAGCCTCCGGCAGCGCCACACAGCCACCTACCTGCAACTTTTCCGCAGCGCGGATAGCGAGATCCGCGGTCCGCAGTATCTGGCCTGGCTAGAGCGCCTGGAACCAGAGCGGGATAATCTGCGCGCCGCGTTGCAGTGGGAGATCAATGAAGGACATTATTCCGAAGCGGTCTGGCTATTGCTTGCAGCCAGCTTTTATTGGGCTGTCACCGGCCATGGCAATGAAGAGGCCAGGTGGCTCGCGCAAGTGCTCCCCTTCCGTCACACGCTGACCAATGAGTTGCGTCTGGGGCTAACGCTCACCTTCTATCGCGCTGCGTACCTGCTCGAAGAGTTCCAGCCGGTCGCCCACTACATGGAAGAGATCATGCCGTTGCTGGAAGACTGCCCGTATAAGCTACTCCGCGCGATCGCGCTTAGTTTTCACATGTGGGACACCGCCGATGTGGCTCAAGCGGCGGCCTATTTGGAGCAAGCCATTGCCCTGACTATGTCGGCTGGCGAACCGCCGGTACTGAGCGAAGAATTTGGCGCGCTGGCCGATCGCGACTTCATCCTGACCACCCTTTATTTGGGGTATGCCGCCCTATTGTGCGATCAAGGGGAGTTCGCCAAGGCGACTTCTTATGCCATCGAGAGCATCCGGCTCTTCCAAGCACGCGGTAACCGCACCGGCTTTGGCGAAGCCTGCGGCCTACTTGGACGACTGGCGCTGCTGCAAGCGGATATTCGACAAGCGCAATGGCTTCTACAGCAAGCCGTAGCGATTGCAATGTCGCTGAATTACCCTGCCATGCGCTACGAATGTCAAGCGCTTCTTGGGGTGACTTATCTCTACAGTGGCGATGCAGCCGAGGCGCGGCGGCTACTGATGGAGAGCCTCCGTCGCTGTCGTGAGCAGCGGAACACGAGCCTCGTGGCGCGCGTCTGTACCTTGCTCGCGGATACGGCTTTGTGGGAAGAGGAAACAGAGGAAGCCGAACTCTGGTTCGCGGAGAGTCTAGCGTACGATGCTCCTCCGCGTTCGTTCACAGTATTCCAAGTGGAGCAAGCGTTTGTCGCTGCCCGTCTGGCAACAGCACGGCACGACTACGCACGTGCCGCCACTCTTTTCGGATTGGCCGACCAGATTAGTAGTAAGCTGAACTACACCTATGCCGGACCAATGCGCGCGCAGATCGACGTCGCTCTGACAGCGGTACGCGCTGCAATGGAGCCGGCGGACTTCGCTACGGCGATGTCAATTGGGCAGCAACGTTCACCCGAGGAATCGTTCGCTACCATCCTGGTGTCATACGATCCGCTGTCTCTGAGTTGACGTCGGCGCACATGAGATTGCTGCAACCTGAACTCGTATAGGCGTCGTCCAGCATGCAGTATGTCTGCACCTCGGCCCGCCTTCTTGCTGGTCCCCCATCGTCGCCGTTGGTGACTCGACCGGGTTTGTCTACGTTGGCAACGCGCGTGCGCATGTTGTTCGAGTTCCCCAATATCCACAATGCGATCATCTGGGG
>JBJYXA010000428.1:0-2556 GCA_046259705.1 Caldilineaceae bacterium | reverse complement strand
AGAACCTATCCGTAAAATCAGAAAGGCTGATTTGCGATGTGACAAAATGACGCACCAAGTTGCATAGTGGTGTTTGCCCAAACAACCATAAGACAACAAGGTGCGTCATGGACAAACAGGATAACACGAAGCCAAAGAACGTCGACTATTTCCACGTGCCCGATGAACTCTGGGCAGAGATCAAACTGTGTCTGCCGGAAGTGCCGGAACGTCAAGGTCCAGGTCGCCCTCGTGCGGATGATCGAGCTGTCTGGAACGGGATATGGTATCACCTATGGACCGGCTGCCAATGGAAAGCAATTCATGTCAACTGGTTTGGCGTTTGCAGCTCAACCATCCATGAGCGGTTCCAGATGTGGCGAGAAGCCGGTGTCTTCGATGCCATACTACGTCGCATGGCTGAGTACTACGCCGAACGGCGGAAAATCGGCTGGGAATGGCAGTCGATAGACAGCAAATCGGTGTCTGCACCTCTGGCAGATGATGCCTCGGGACGCAATCCGACGGACCGGGGCAAACAGGGCAGCAAGATCCATCTGCTGGTCGACGAACGAGGTGCGCCACTGGCCATTCATGTGACAGGTGCCAACGAGCACGACAAGTGGTCAGCCGATGATCTGATCGTCTCCATCGTTGTCGACCGACCAGATCCGCAAGAAGTCGAACAGCACTTCTGCGCTGATAAGGGCTACGACTACGCCGACGTTCACGAAACGGTTGAGCAGGCCCACTATGTGCCTCACATCAAACACCGCCGTCGCCGAAATGAACCCGTGGTTGAGGAGTGTCCAATCCCAGGCGAACTTCGCTATCCTGCTCGTAGATGGGTGGTCGAACGCACCCTTGGCTGGCTCAACAAACGCCGAGCTATCCGCACCCGTTGGGCCAAGTCAGCCGCCAACTGGCTCGCCTTGCTTCAGTTCGCTTCGGCTCACATTCTCTTCAACATGGCAATTTACGGATAGGTTCTAAGTACAACCGCACAAATGGTTATGATTTTGCACCGATGATGGAAAGCACCTGTTCCGGGACCTGATTGTATCGATCAAAGAAATCCAGGGTTGCGGTGACCAGATGCTGGATCGACGTAAAGAGTTCACCATGGGTAACTTCGCGACGATAGTGACGCCAGAGCATCTCGATGGGATTGAGCCAAGGACTGTAGGTCGGCAAGTAGAGTAAGACAAGACGTCCGGCGGCACCACGTACCACAGCATCAACCTCGGCATCTTGATGTGTGTTAACATTGTCCCATGCGACATAGATCGTCTCATGGGGATGTTTCTCCAGAAGGAGTGTCAAGAACTCGGCAATTTCTGAACGCCGTTTGCGCCGCCGCACAATGACGACACACTCGCCGGTGTGATAATTGACGCCGCCAATGCCATAGCGCTTGTACGGTTGATGTGGTGTCGAAATCATGATTTGCTGCCCTTTGGGACTCCACATGGCACGTAGCGTTGGGAGCCAACTCACGTTAAACTCGTCTGCATAGTAAAAGACTTCGCCTGCTTTTAGGTTGTCTCGCTGCGTTTTGATCGTCGTTTTTTTACCCGATATTCTGGGTCTGGGCTTGTGACACTGTGCTGCGGTCGACTGAGCACAATGTCATAAGCGGCTAAGATGCGGCCCACCGTGCGCGCTGAGACTCGAATGCCGCTCTCCACCGCCATGAAGTCGGCGAGGCGCGGTAAGGTCCAGAGTGAATAGGGTTGTCCGAGGGCCCGCGGCCGCTGCCGCACGACATCCTGTAAGCGTTCTCGATACGCCGATGTCACGCGCGGTGGCGCTCCGGGCCGCGGTTCATCGTAGAGCCCAGCGATGCCTTCTGCATTGAAACGCTTGATCCAGAGGCGCACCGTTTGGTCATTGCGCCGTACGATCCTGCAGATCTCGGGCGCAGTCATGCCTTGTTCACTGGCCAAAAGGATGATCTGCGTCCGTTCACGGATACGTACATCCCTAGTCTGTCGGTACAGCAACTCTAGTTCCGACTTTTCGTCTGACGATAGGTCTCGCACTTGAATCGGTTTTCTCATGCGTCTAAGAATACTCGCCTTGAGAATTCCATGGAAATTTATGCCTGGTTACTTAGCCTGTTTCCCGTAGCAGGCGCCGGTTTGAACCGCTGCCGCCCAGCCGCTGCCGCGCACGCGGTTATGGTACACTGTACGCGCCGATTGTTCCAGATATCACAACCTCTCGGTGACTGGCGTGCAACTCGTCGGGCCTACACTTGCGGAGGACGAGCCGCGTCAGTGGTCTCGCCCGTGCGAGCGGATACGAACAAGTTCCGGCGGAAGAGACTCGGCACAATCTAGCAGTCACAAAGACGCCGATTTCCCGCCGTGGGATGTGCATACCGGCAGAGACGATTGACAGGAGTGACCATGCTTCGCGATGAACCGGGATTTCGCCGGCACCCGTTGGACGCAATCTTTTCCCCCCGCAACGTCGCCGTCATCGGCGCGAGTGAACAAGAAGGCAGCGTCGGTCGTACGCTGCTTTGGAATCTGATTAGCACTCCCTTCGGTGGCACCATCTATCCCGTCAACC
>JBJYXA010000427.1:0-3440 GCA_046259705.1 Caldilineaceae bacterium | reverse complement strand
ATGCCGCTGGCGATCGAGCTGGCGGCTGCCTGGCTGCGGCGGCTGTCATGTGCCGATATTGTGAACGAGATCGAGCACGGTCTGGATATTCTGGCGAGCGACCAGATAGGCATCCTCGAGCGGCACCGCACCATGCGGGTGGTGTTCGATCATTCGTGGCGGCTGCTTGGTCACGATGAGCAGGCTGTGCTCATGGCCCTGTCGGTCTTTCGGGGCGGCTTTCTGCGCGAGGCGGCCCAAGAAGCGGCCGGGGCGACGCTGCCGATCCTGGCGTCGCTGGTTGACATGTCGCTGCTGACCGTGACCCCCTCCGGGCGCTATGCGATCCATGAGCTGCAACGCCAGTACGCAGCCGAACGCCTTGCCGAGGCGCCTGACCTATTCGGGAAGGTTCGCGATGAACACGCCAGATACTATCTGAAATTCGTTGCCAGGCCCGCGCTGCAGTTTCTTGCGCCTGGAAATCGGGCGCTGCTTGCGCAGATCGTGGCGGATATCGACAACATACTTGCCGCCTGGTATTGGTCGGTGGACCGTGGAAGGCTGTCCGATCTGCGCAGGGCCACAGAAACATTGTACTGGTTTTCGTGGCTGAGCACATACCATCTGGATATCGAAAGAGCTTTTGCCTATGCGGCCCGCGTGCTGCGCAACGAAGAGATGAGCGATGATGAACAGCGAACGGTGTACGCCTATGTATTGGCTACGCATGGCTCCATGCTGGTCTGGCTGGGCCGAAATCAGGATGCCGGTGCGGAATTGCGAGAGAGCGTTGCTATGCTGCGCGAGCTGCCGGGCGCACGCCGCGAACTGGGATTCGCCTTGGGCGCCTTGGGCTGGAGCTTGTTTTCGGCGTCGTATGTATCCGAGGCCACGCCACTCTTTCATGAGGCTGCCGCGCTCGATGAAGAGACCGGGCAGCCCGAGCAGCAAGCGTGGGTTTATTGCATGCTTGCCGTATCGGCCGGAAGACAGAATGCGTTTGACGAGCAGGAGCAGTGGTGCCAGAAGGCGCTTAACCTCGGCCGCGCAATCCATGATCAGCGAACTATCGCCCACTCGTTGCACGGTCTAGGCTTGTTGGCTATTCAAAGGGGTAAGTACGCATCTGCGCGCCATCGCCTGGAGGATTGTCTCTTTACAGCGAGGAGCCATGATATTCCCACGTTCGTCAACAAGGCGTTGATCGGCCTGGGGACGCTTGACGAAGCCATCGGTGAGCTGGATGAGGCTTCCCACTATCTGCAGCAGAGCCTCGAAATCGCTCGGCTGGACGGCAAGGAGCCGGCAATTGCGGAAAGCTTGGTCGCCCTCGCTCATGTACGCACGGCCCAAAGGGAGGTTGAGGCGGCCGCAAATCTCTATCAGGAGGCGGCAGAAATTCTGGTAGACGTAGAATTTCCACAAGACAGAATACAACTGCTAGCCGGCATGGCTGCGTTGGCACTTACCACCGAGGATCATGCTAGAGCAGCAAGCCTGTACGAAGAGTGCCTGTCGTTGTCGCGCCAATCCGAGTATCGTTTGGAGGACGCGCAGGCGCTGGTTGGTTTGGGGCTTTCTGCGCTTAGGCAGGCCGATACGCGCAGGGCGAGATTCCATTTACTTGAGGCGCTGGAAGAAAGCCTATCTGCCGGACTGGCGCCCGCTATTCTCGACAGTGTAGCGGCAGTGGCGGAATTGCATGCAGCAGAGGGCGACCTCAACTATGCCGCGCAGCTAGCGGCGCTAGTTGGGTCCCATCCTGCCACCAAGGCGCAAACGAAGCAGCGAGCGAACCTGCTGCTGGCTCAGTTCATTCCAGCGCTTTCACCCGACGCGCGTGGGCGACTTCAGGACGGCGGCCCTGCGGTAGAGGTGGAGGCCGTGGCGAAAAGGCTGGTTGCGGAACTGACTCGCTTGAGCGAAGCGCCGGTCTCGGGACCGCAGCCGCTGATTGAGCCGCTGAGCGATCGGGAACTGCAGGTGCTACGCATGGTCGCCGCAGGCAAGTCGAATCGCGAGATCGGGCGCGAGCTCTATCTCGCACTGGGCACTGTGAAGTCCCATCTCCACCATATTTTCCAAAAGCTGGACGTGCAGAGCCGCACGCAAGCCGTCACCCGTGCCATAGACCTCAATCTTATGTAGCCGCGCCAACCCTTCTTCTACGCCGTCTCTTGGCAAGGCAGAGACTAAACTCCAATAAACCCCCGATAATTCAATCCTCGGATGCATGACGGGCGCCCCCTGCCCCGCTATGCTGTGACCAACAGAGCGGTGAGTTGATACCGTTCGATAGTTGGAGAAAGCGACAGGGCAGGCGGCGTCCACTCGATCCCGCCGTATGCCGAAAGGGAAAGGGGTAATCCATGTCTAGCCGAAGGAATTTCCGCATTGCGGTGACAGGTCTGCTGGTGGTTTTGTTCATCGCGACCCAGACGACGATCGTATATGCACAAATTGACACAGTCCGTGAGGCCTCGCTCAACTGGGCCGATTATGCGGGTGCACAGGCCGTTGTGTTAGCGCCGGAGCAGCGTTGGGCGGGAGACACGATTCGTAAGGCTTCACTCAACTGGGCGGATTACGCAGGTAAACCGGCTGTTGTGTCAGCACCGGAGCAGCATTGGGCGGGAGATACGATTCGTGAGGCCTCGCTCAACTGGGCGGACTACGCCGCTGCGCCAGCAGTAGCGCACGTGTCCGATTGACGTCCGCTTTCCGTTCTGGCGTGGGCATCGAATGGAAGACGGAATGTCGAGCAGGCATACAGGAGGGTAGCGGCGGAGTCGCCGACGAGGAAGAATCTGTGAGGTTGTTGGAGGATCGTGCTTTCCCACAAACGGTAGTTATTAGGACATTCAATCCATTGTATTTTCTTGATGAGGAGAAACCTGACTTGGATCCGCTGTAGGCAGCAACAAGTTGTCAATCGCGTTCACCGCCGGCTGTACAAGTCCAAGTTCACCAATAGCCTCATAAACAGCAAGGATTCAGGTCTAGATAGCTGGCCCTTTCGCGTTGGAAGCCTTGCTCCGAAAACGCTAATTTTGGTCACGATGGCTGCCTTCTTGTTGGTTGTGCTTGACGCGGTATCAGGAAACAGCCACGGTGCTGATCGCATGAAGCATCATGCTGGCCTTGCGTATGGCTGGTTAGTGATATTCGTAGTCCAGTGTCCCGCCTGGATTTGCGTGCGTCGTGAAGACACCTTCCGGGAAGCGTCGATTCTTCGAACGAGTCAAGCCTCCCAGAAGGTGTGCTGGCGCTAGGTTCCCCATAAGAGGAACAGCAGAGCGCTCTACTCGGCTGACGCCATCAGATCCCCAACCATCACCACGTCGGAGATGGGTACACCATCCATCGTCAAAGACTGATGGTTGTTGGCGTACAGGCTAACAACCACCTGCTGCGCGTCCTCTGGCAGCGAAGACAGGTGGAACCACTCGCCGTAGATA
>JBJYXA010000426.1:10628-11064 GCA_046259705.1 Caldilineaceae bacterium | reverse complement strand
CGACGAACTCGCCATCTCTCTCAACCAACTCGCCGACACCATTGCCACCGCTAGCAAAGGGTACGTTTCCATCGCTGTATTTCCGCTCATGTTGGACCGGGATTTCGCACCCAATTCTGCACCGCCTGTCGAAGACACATCTCTTGAAGGTGCGGCATCCGACACCGAGAATGTGACGGAGACTGAAGACGCCTCTCCTTCATCGACCGACATCCAGGCTTCCGAGCTGATCACCGCTACGGAAGCACCTACGGTTACAGGGGCGATCACAGTCACCGGCACGGTAGTAACGACCACGGTTGCGAATACGGGCACGAGCACGGCGACCGCAGTTGTCAAAACTACATCAATGGTAGTTCCGCCGCCGCCCAACGCCGAAGCCGGCGACACATGGACGAATCCGGCGGACGGCAGTGTTTATCACTTTGTCGCAGGC
>JBJYXA010000426.1:0-10528 GCA_046259705.1 Caldilineaceae bacterium | reverse complement strand
GGCGCCGCTCCCACTACTCAGATCCCCCACCTGGGCTTCCGTACCACCTTGGATGCGAGCGGCGACACATGGACGAATCCGGCGGACGGCAGTGTTTATCACTTTGTCGCAGGCGGGGAGTACAGCATCGGTTCCGAGGCCGAAGGCGCAAGCTCCCGTGAGGCGCCCGAACACACCATCTCCGTCGACGGCTTCTGGATCCAGGAGACCGAGACCACCAATGCACAGTACGCCCGCTGCGTCGACGACGGCGCCTGCACAGAGCCTGACAACGACCGCTGGCAAGACCCCGATTTCGCCGACTACCCCGTCGCCAACGTCTCCTGGGAACAGGCCATGTCCTACACTCAATGGCTCGGAGCACGCCTCCCCACCGAAGCCGAATGGGAGGTTGCCTGCCGCGGCCCTGACCACAACCTCTATCCCTGGGGGGAAGAGACGCCCTATGTGGACCTGGCCAATTACGGAGACGTTGTAGAAGACACTATGCCCGTCGGCTCCTACCCCGAAGGCGTAGCCGCCTCCGGCGCTCTCGACATGGCCGGCAACGTCTGGGAATGGACTTCCAGTCTCGATATGGCCTATGCCTACGACCCAAATGACGGCCGCGAGGCTGCCGACGCAGACGGCAAACGCATCATGCGCGGCGGCTCCTTCTACTATCCCGAACTGTTCCTGCGCTGCTCCGCCCGCACAGGCGCCGCTCCCACTACTCAGATCCCCCACCTGGGCTTCCGTACCACCTTGGATGGCCGGTAAGAATGCGAACGCGACAAATGCGACGAAGGGAACTGGTAACAGGATGACGCAAGGATCGAGTTATTGGGCTGATTTCCCGGACACGTATCGGGCGGAACAGATCGAGACTATCGCCGGCTGGATCGCGCGCGGCGAAAGCGGTGTCGTCGTGGGCGGCAGTGGTGCAGGAAAATCAAACCTCGTCGGCTTCTTCACGACTCGTCAGGATGTGGTCGGCCGTCTGCTGCCGGGAGACGTGGATGACTACGTCTTCCTGCATCTCGACGTCAACGGTTTACCCACCATCAACGCACCGTTCTTCTATCGAGCCATGCTTCTCGGCTTGCAGAATGCAGCACGCAAACTCGATCCGGCCCTTCTGGCTGATATCAAGAGCGCATCCGAGATGCTCATCGGGCTGGAAGACACACTTGGTCTGCATTTTGTGCTACAACAGGCGCACGAGACGCTGGTCAGCACGGCCGGCAAGCGCATCGTATGGACAATCGATCGTTTTGACGAGGCGCTTGTCAAGCTGGATGCGTATACGCTCAACAGCCTAAGGAGCCTGCGCGATACGCCCTCACTCAAGGGCAAGCTGTCCTACATCGTCTTCACACGCCATCCGCTTGCGCGCTTGCGCGAACCGAGAGAGTATGATGAGTTTCACGAGATCATGGTGCCCAATATATGCTGGGTTGGGCCTATGGCCGCACGGGACGCCAAGCTGATAGCGGAACAGATGGCAGAAAGACATGGCATCACCTTCAATGACGATGCTGTCGAACTGCTGCTCCAACTGAGCGGAAATTTGCCCGCCTTCATGAAGGCCGCGAGCACAGCCCTGGCCAGCGGTTTGCTGGCGCCGGGTGAGCCCGTACAGGTCTGGCTCGACCGTATCCTGGATTCGCAGTCCATCCTTCGAAATTGCCAGGAGATGTGGGATGACCTGACTGACGGTGAGAAAGAGGCCCTTAGCGCAGTAGCGGTAGGCACTCCAGAATCAGAACTGGATGCCATCGCACTGCAGTATCTAGTCGACTCCAGGCTCGTCGAGCGACGACAGGTGGCAGGGGGAAACGTGGTGCTGCGGGTTTTCTCGCCAATTTTCGAGTTGTTTGTACTTCGCCAGCGCATGGACATCTCCAATGAGATTAGCCTGGACCCGCGCACGGGCGCGCTGACGGTCAACAATCGGGTATTGCCCACCAAACTCACGCCAATCGAACACCGGCTGTTGGCATACCTCATCGAACACAAAGGCGAGAAATGCAGCGCAGACGAGTTGATTGCGCACACGTGGTCCGACGGGGCTCTCAGCTCAGATGTGGAATCACCAGTTGACAGGTTGGACGCCGTTGTGTCTCAATTACGAGGCAAAATCGAGTTCGATCCTGTAGGCGGCGTGTTGCTGCAGCGGGTGGACGGTGAAGCCTATCGCCTAATAGACGCACAGACGGCGAACGTCCACATCAGTATCGACGAGAAACAATTTCAGGATCAGGTCCGCAAAATCGTGGATTCTGACTTCTTCCGCGACCTAGAAACGAGGGCGCGTGATATGCGCCAAGCGAGAACAGATGTCAACAGAGAATAGTCAAACCAGCCCAAATAATCAAGAGGCCAGCCAAGCACCTACTTCCCAGGTGCGCTGCGCCCCTGGGATCTTCCTCACGCCAGAACAGACTCGACTGCTACGGGACGCATTCCCTAACGAGAAAGTCATACTTGTCAAGGAAGAGTTCCGTTCGGGATACAGTGGCGCTGTCGTAATTTTGGTCACAGTCGGCGCCGGTCGGGCACCTTTGGTGATCAAATTCGCCCATCCACATGATCTACAACAGGAATATGACGCATACGTAGAGTTCGTGCGTCAGGTTTCTCCGCAAAACATCGCCCATTTACAGGGCGAGCCTATCGTGTCTCCGGATGGAGAGCTTGGCATCCTGCAGTATACGTTCGCCGGCGGGGAATCGCACCTGCCGACCAACAGCCTCCAGGCATACTACGAGACTGCCGGCGCCGAGGATACAGCCGCCGTACTCAATCGCATTTTTCGCGTATACGGCCGCCACTGGTGGGCGAACAATCATGCCGAATCCTACGTGCTGGATGAGCACTACGACAGGCTGTTACCGGTCCATTTCCAGGCCAAGCCGGTCGCCCTGGAAGCAGAGGCCGACTACACCATCCGGGCAGGTGAAAGCAGCTCATTGGCGTCAAGGGAAGCGAAGATCGGTCAAACGCTTCGGCTCCTAAACCTCGAGGTCACCAAGTCTCGCGATGAAGGTCGCAAATTGACGCTGCGCGCCGTACCGCCGAACAGTGAGGCCACCGCGCCGCTGCGTATTCGCGTCGAATCCGATGAGCCTTCCGATTACTGTCCCGGTGACACTGTCGACGACATGACGGTGGAAATCACAGCCACCCGCTTATCGCTGCTCGGCGCGGCGGCGCAGGCCACGCTGCCCAGCCTAGACCCGCAGGCCAAGCGGTTCACACTTTCCACGGGAGTCAGTGACACGATCGATGAGGGCGGGATTGTTCTCCCCAATCCACTCGTGAAGCTGAATGACCTGCTCTACAGCGTCGTCGAGACCAAAATGTCGGTGATCCACGGCGACTTGAACCTGCAAAATGTTCTGGTGGACATGCCGACTGGGTTCTCATGGCTGATCGATTTTGCGGAAACGCGCGTGGGGCCCACGCTTCTGGATTTGCAGAGGCTCGAGGTGCAGGTTGTCACCAAATTGATGTCACAGCAAGGGGATCCCCCCTTGGCTGCCGTAGTGGAGATGATGACACGACTCCACGCTGACCCACCGCTTCCCGCGCCGCCACTGCCGAAACTCGCGGAACCGTACACGCTGCTCGTTACTATCCGTCGCCTCGCGCGCAACTATCTGATCGACGATCTGGACTGGAATGAGTACTATTACGGGCTCGTCGTCGCACTGATCGGCGCACTGAAATACGACGAATTGGACGACGCTGCCCGCAGGCTGGCATTTGTGTGTGCAGCAGCCGCAGATAGCCTAATTGGCAAACCGCTACAAACAACTTCGACCGGCGCTACGGAGACGCAGTTGATTGTCGTTGCGGATCCTGCGGAGGCAGCAAAACCGATAGTCTCCGGGCCCCAGGCACAAAGGGAAAGCGCGCCGGTGGAAGCGGCCGATCGTACACCGCCCGCCGCCCCGCCACCTGACAAGCCGGTCCCCTTGGCCGCGGCTAGCAAACCACAGGCGGTGTCTTCGAGCGCTGCAGAACCAACGCCTACATCGTCATCGTCGCGCGGTCGGGGCGCTGGCATTGCGCTCGGCGCGATCGCATTGTTACTCATCGCTTTGGCCGTGTTTTGGTTTGCCACGCGTTCCTCCAGTCCGGACAGCACCGCTTCAAGTGGCGGAGACGAGGCTGCCGTTGCAGTCGCCACAGACCTCACCCCTTCAAGCTCATCTGGAGATGGCGGAGAGGCCGGCGCTAGCACCGGAGCCGGAGCAAGTGGAGCAGCCGCCGCAGGCGGCGATGAGACAGAAACTCCGGCCGCTTCCACGGAGAATGAATCGACTGGCATCGCTTCCGAAGACGTTGTAACCGCAGAGGCGACGAGCGATACCGTAGGCGCGGTTGTAGAAGGGACACCTGAGGGCCGCAATGCTGACGCGACAGCTACTGCTGAGGCGGCCTCCGACAATATGGCCACAGCGGGAGCCACCGGCGCAGGAACCCCTACGGGCGAGGCGACGAGAGAAGATACCGGCACTGCTGAAGCGACAAGCGAAGGCACAGCTACCTCTGGGGCTACAACCACGGCGGCCAGCGAAACTGGCACACCACGCGCAAGTGAAAATGCGACTGCGGGTACGCCTGCTCCCAGCGCAACGCTTGGGGCCGCAACGCTCGAGTCCGTGTTCACATTGAATGTACGTTCGGGACCGGGCACTCAATTCGACACCATGGGTTCCCTAGTCTCCGGCACGGCCGTCGATGTGCTAGGCAAGGCTGCGATGGACGACGGGGATTGGTACCAAATTGAATATCCGCCGAACAGCGGCGATATGGCATGGATTACGGGTAATCCATCCTTGGTCAAGGTTAGCGGTGAAGCCGACGTACCGTCGATTGCGCAGAACAGACTGCCTACGCCGCCGCCCACGACTGCCGCGCCAGCGCGCCCAGCCACCTTGCCGGGAGAAATCTACTACTCCTCTACCACATCGCGCGGCGTCGACAACATCTATCGCGTACCCGCTGCCGGAGGATCGGCCGAGCTGGTTGTAGAGCAAGGAAGACAGCCTGATCTAACCGCCGATGGAACCCAGTTGGCGTATCAAAGTACAAGCGGAAACGCTTTGGGCATTCGCAGCCTTAGCCTCGGCAGTAACCGGTCAACTCTCTATTCGGGTTCGCCCGAAGACAGCTTGCCGAGCTGGCGACCAGGCGGAGGTACGCTCATCTATGCCAGTAACCGGGAAGGCGATCGCGCCTACCGTCTATACGTCACGAGCGGCGGCGGCAACGAGGTACAGCTCGGTAGAGGTACGGAGCCGGACTGGAATCCGACCAGAGACTTGATCGTCTACCGCGGTTGTGACAACACGGGCGGGCGCTGCGGCCTCTGGACGATGCAGTCGGACGGCACGAATAAACAACAATTGACAGACGACTCATCAGATTCTCGACCCAGGTGGTCAGCGGACGGGCGGTCCGTGGTCTTTATGAGCCGCAACCGCGACACTAACTGGGAAATCTACAGCGTCGACGTGGCAAGCGGCGACGTGACGCGCTTGACCGACAATCCGAACAACGACGGCCTTCCTGTGTATAGCCCCGACGGCCAAAGCATCGCCTTCCTCACCAATCGAGGCGGAGGCACTTGGGAAATCTACGCCATGGATACCCAGGGCAATAACCTGCAGAGCGTCACTCGGCTGGACAGCGCTCTACCGGATTGGCTTTCCGAGGGCCTCGACTGGACACAATAATCGCTTTCGATTGGTGAATGGATAGTTCCGGATTGCTGTGATGGCATGAGTACCGCCTCGCGTTTGCAAACGCGAGGCGATGTAGCTGTTCTCTGAAGCATGCCGACACCGATACTCGCGACAAAGCTATACGTACCTCCACCGCGACAGAAGGCGGTTGCGCGGCCGCGCCTCTTCCAACGCCTGGATGAAGGCTCGCTCCGAAAGCTGACGCTCATCTCCGCTCCGGCCGGGTTCGGCAAGACTACGCTGGTGAGCGAGTGGATCGCCGCAAGCGCGCCATCCGTTGCGTGGCTGTCGTTAGACACGGGAGACTCGAATGCTGCCCGTTTCTTGACTTATCTCTCGGCAGCGCTAGGGCAAATCGCCCCGGATGCAAGCGAAGGCGTCCTCGACGCCTTCGTCTCCTCAAACACGCACGACGAAGAGTTCCTAACTGCGCTGATCAATGAGATTGCGTCGTTTACGGATGATTTTGTATTGGTGCTGGACGATTATCACACAATCGATTCCGTGGATGTACATCGCTCACTGTCATTCATGCTCGAGAATCTTCCGCCACAGATGCATGTGATCATCACCACGCGTGAAGACCCACCCATACCCTTGGCTCGCTTGCGAGCGCGCGGCCAGCTAACCGAACTGCGCGCCGCAGATCTCCGCTTCACTCCAGACGAGGCCGGTCAGTTCCTTAGCCAGGTGATGGGCTTAGCGCTGTCAGCGGATGATATTGCCGCATTGGAGAAGCGCACCGAAGGGTGGATTGCGGGTCTGCAACTCGCTGCGCTTTCCATGCAGGGCCTGCAAGATGCGCACGGCTTCGTTAGCGCGTTCTCTGGCAACAACCGCTACATCGTCGACTATCTGATAGAGGAAGTGCTGAATCACCAATCCCAGGAAGTGCGCGAGTTCCTCCAACAGACATCGATTCTCGACCAACTAAGTGGACCGCTCTGTGACGCCGTACGGATGGACGTGCAAGAGCCGGATAATAGTCCCAACGATATGGTCGACCTGGCACAGACAACGCGCAGTCAGGCGCTTCTAGAGATGCTCGAGAAGGACAATCTCTTCGTCGTACCTTTGGACGAACGGCGCAACTGGTATCGTTATCACCACCTTTTTAGCGACGTGCTGCGGGCCCATCTACAACATGATCAGCCGGATCTGGTCCGGATCCTGCACAGGCGAGCTAGCCAGTGGTACGAAAATAACGGGTTGCGCGCCGATGGTATCCGCCATGCCCTGGCTGGGGAGGACTATTGCCGAGCCGCTGCTCTGATCGAATTAGCTTGGCCCGAGATGGACCAATCTTTCCAACCTTCCACGTGGTTGGCCTGGAAAACGGCGCTTCCCGACGAGGTAGTGCGTAATAGACCGGTCCTAACGGCTGGGCATGCCTGGGCGATGTTGGACGCCGGCGAGATGGAAACCGGTGAGTCCTATTTGCAGGCGGCCGAGGCATTGTTGAAAGCGCCGTCCCGCGAGCTGATAGTCGAGGACGAAGAACAGTTCCAGAAGCTGCCTGCTTCCATCGCCACGGCGCGCGCCTACCATGCCCAGGCACTGGGGGACGGCGCCGGTACCGTGCGCTACGGCAGGCGCGCATTGGATCTGCTGCCGGCGGATGACCATGTGCGGCGCGGGCCGGCCGATGCGCTGATCTCGCTTGCCTACTGGGCCAACGGGCAGCTTGAGGAGGCCGCACAGGCGCTTATGGATGCCATGGCGGAATTTGAGCTGGCCGGCCAACTTAGTTTTGCCATTAGCGGTACATTTGGGCTAGCCGACATTCGTCTGGCGCAAGGTCGTTTGCGCCAAGCAGAACACGTCTACCAACGATCTCTGCGGCTCGCAGTGCGGGATGGAGCGCCTGTCGCGCGCGGCGCGGCCTACCTATATTTGGGCTTGAGCGAGGTACGCCGCGAGCAGGGCGATCTCAACGCAGCGGCGCGTCTCATGGCCAAGAGTAAGGCGCTGAATGAGCAGCCTCCGCTGACGAATTGGCAATATCGATATTATCTGGACCAGGCCAGAATAATGGAAACGCGGGGTGAATTGGATACGGCGCTTGCGTTGTTGGACGAGGCGGCGCGCCACTATGTGCGTACGCCGGTTCCAGACCTGCGACCAATCCCGGCAATGAAAGCGCGCCTTTGGCTGTTGCAAGGCAGGATCGATATGGCGCTATCCTGGGCGAGTACAGCAGGGGTGACCGCCGATGACGAACTCGACTATCTGCGAGAATTCGAGCACATGACGCTGGCCAGGACGCTCGTCGCCCAGTACGAGCAACAGCGCTCCCAGAATTACATTCGGGATGCGCAGACCCTGTTGAGACGGCTTCTCCACGATGCGGAAGAAAACCACCGAAACGGAAGTGCGATCGAAATCCTGATCTTGCTGGCGTTAGCACAGCACAGCGCGGGGGATGTCGACGCGGCGCTCGTCTCACTGGGACGGGCGCTTGGGCTGGCAGAACCCGAAGGATATCTGCGCGTCTTCGTGGACGAGGGCCCAGTAATGGCTGAGCTGCTCGCAAGCTGGAAAGGGCGGCGCGCAGGGCAAAGCGCGTACGTAGAAGAACTTCTGTCGGCATTCACTGGTCACGAATCTGAGGACGCCTCGCCAGTCCACGCGCCGACAGGCCAGCAGCCAGTCGACCCGCTGACCGACCGCGAGTTGGAGGTGCTGCAGCTTGTGGCAGAGGGGCTGACTAACCGCGAGATCGGCGAGCGGCTGTATTTAGCCCTAGACACAGTCAAAGGCCATAACCGCAGGATATTCGGCAAGTTACAGGCAAGTACACGCACCGAAGCCGTCTCTCGCGCACGCGAGGCGCGGCTTTTGTAGCACTCTCCGCAAACACGGCGAGAACCCAAACCTCCAATTGGCAGTTCTCCACCGCCTTTCCAGACAGCAACACCCCCAAAGCAACACCACAAACAACACGAAAGTGTCTACACACTGACACCCTGGAGACGCTATGCTCAGCACAATTCTTGAATGCGGAGCGTAATGAGCGCCATGGCAGGTGCACAATGATGTCCAAGAGGTTCGACATGCCGGGCAGTGCAGACCAACCGGATGTATACAGAATCCGAATCCAGGGTCAACTCGACGAGATGTGGTCCGAGTGGTTCGAGGGCATGACGGTTACCTGGGATGATGAGGGCAACACAGGACTGATCGGCCCCGTGGTTGATCAGTCGGCGCTGCACGGATTGCTGCGCCGGGTGCGTGACCTTGGCATCCCGCTGATATCGGTCGAACGTCTCAACCGGAGTCAGCTCGATACGCAAGACAGCCCGGACCCCGACTGGCAGTAATGGCAGTACCGGGATGAATTGCATCGCATCCGCCGAATAGTTAGGAGAGGAGAACAACCGTGAATACCACCACACAGGCCGAGAGAGAAATTGCCGTGTCGAACCAGATTATCCAAATACCACTACGTCAGACCGGAAGAATTGCAGGAGTGCTCTACCTCATCATCATCGTGGCCGGCATATACGCCCAGTTCTTTGTACGCTCCAGCCTCATTGTACCGGGTGAAGCGGCTGCCACGGCTGCCAATGTCGCTTCGTCACATGAACTTTTCCGCACGGGGTTGGCCGCCGACCTTATCATGATCCTGAGCGACGTGGCGCTGGCGGTGGCTTTCTTCGTACTGCTCAGACCGATAAGCACAGGGCTTTCTTTGCTGGCCGCATTCTTCCGATTGGTGCAGGCCTCAATTCTCGGCGCGAACCTGCTCAATCTGTTCATTGGCATGCAGCTTGCTCTGAGGGCTGGCGTCTCGGTGGCTACAGAACCCTTCGACGCGGTGGCATTGATCTTCTTCGACACACACAGCTTCGGCTATGCGATCGGCCTCGCCTTCTTCGGCGTCAGCATACTAGTACTCGGCTACCTGGTCTACAGAGCCGCGTATCTTCCCTCGATCCTCGGTGTGTTGCTCATGATTGCAGCGTTCGGATACCTCACCGACACCTTTGCGAGGATCTTGCTGCCTGGCTACGCGGCTTATGAGATGGTCTTTACGGTTGTCGTGTTTGTGCCGGCCATCATCGCAGAGCTGTCGATGGCCATCTGGCTTCTCGTGAAGGGTGTACGGGATGTACCGGCGCCGTCCGTGGTATCCGAGTTAGCGTCTTCGCCCGCCGGCTATGCATGAGTGCTGCCAACGGCAGGCGACCCTAACCAAGATATGTCCGCTTCGTCCTACCGCCACATCGAGACCGGGTGCGGACACAGAACGAGCAAGCACGTACAGAGTTACTGACACAGCGTAAGTAGTACCCACAGTACAAGGAGAACCATGATGCAGTCTTTGAAGTCCTTTGCCCTGCTGATCTTTCTGGCTGTACTCGCAGTTGCGTGTACGCCGATTCAGCCGCCCGTCGAGACGCCAATCGACGATATGGGAGACACGGCCGGCCTCACCTATGCCCAACCGGGGCCATATGCGGCAGGCTACATGCCCGTCACCGTTGGTGGGGAGAGCGAGCGCCCGCTTGCCGCCGGACTGTGGTATCCCGCACTCAACCCGGATGGATCCGAGCCAGCAATCACCTATGAGGTGATTACGAAGATGGCCGAAATGGAGAGCGACAGCCCGGCCATCGTGTATGGCAAGGCGCTTGCGGATGCAGCCATCGATACGGGCACAGCTCCTTATCCTCTGGTGGTGTTCTCGCACGGATTCGGTCTCAACGCGGCGACCTATCACTCACTGCCTGAGCATTACGCCTCGCACGGCTTCGTGGTGCTTGCGCCGGAGCATATGGATAGCGATTGGT
>JBJYXA010000425.1:0-9366 GCA_046259705.1 Caldilineaceae bacterium | reverse complement strand
GTGACCAGGTCCTTGAATCCGTCGGGACCATGGTAGGGTTCCGGATGCGTCGGCAGGGTGAACACAAAGTCCGGCGCCAATAGTTCGTACAAAGTTCCTAGATTCCCATCCGTCATGATCTCTTGGAAATACCGCATGACGATATACTTGTTTTCGTTTACAGACATGGTTCCCCCTCTGAGCTGCCTGTGTTACGCCCTTGGTACGAGCGAGCGTTAGCCCCGCTTCACACTTTGCCAGTTATAGCCGCGCAAACCCCGGAGCGAACTTCGGCGGCTCGGCTACAGCGTTGTAGCTTGTGATTTCCAACCCGTACTCATTCTTATCTGAGCGCCGTACCTTCCATAACTGTGTGAAGTCCGCCGACACACGCTTGCTCTTGGCCGCCGGCGGTTCGAACCAGCTCGCCTGCCATGCGACCACCACACGTACCTCGGCAGTGGTTTCGTCAGCCGACACGGTCTCCACGCTGGCGATGTTGTGGTTCTCATCGAAGAAGATGTTGATTACGCCGGGAGCCTGCTCACCGTCACTATACGTACCGCCCGAATACCAGGCGATGAAGTCGCTAACGCCGGGCAGCGTCTTTTCCGGGAAAATCATATCGACCTTGTCCGAAGCGACGAGGGTCGTGATCTCCTCTGTTGGCACGTGGAAATCCAGGGCCTGATACCACGCTGCAGCAAATGCTTCAATCTGCTCCTGTGTAATTACACCGCTCATAACCTGCTTCTCCATTCTGCGAGTTTGATCCATCACTGTGGATATCTGTCTAACCGATATCCGAGTCTAGTCCAGCATCACTTACACGCTCAGTGCGGGGCAGTCCGATGACAGGTCGCCATAGGCATTCGACCAGCACCACTCCACCGGTGCGTATCCGATACAACATCTTCCTTCGCTACTGCCCGCACGTGTTGCCGACGCGCTCAGGATGGGTGTCGCCCGCGAGCACCAAGTCGATGAGAAACGGACCGGGTGTGGCCAGTGCCTGCTTAATGGCAGGACCAACCTCCCATGGCTTCTCCACGCGAACACCGGGAACCCCCATCCCCTGTGCCATTTCGGCAAAATGCAAGGGTGGATACGACAAGTCAAAGCTGAGGGGAAAGTCGTGCTCCGGAATCTCTCGTTCGTTCCAGTACTGCGCAATGTTGAGCTGTAGGAGACGATAGGAGCCGTTGTTGCAGATGACAAACTTAGCGTCGACATTGTGACGCGCCGCCGTCCACAGTGCCTGAATCGTGTACATGGCGCCGCCGTCGCCAGTGAATCCGAGGACCGTCTTGTCCGGATTGGCTATCTTGGCCCCAATAGCGCCTGGTATCCCTACACCCAACGAGCCGCCGCGCGTCAGGAAATACTCACCCGTGCGCTGAGGTGGCCAGTATTGCACAAGCGCAGGAGAACTTGTGAGCGCCTCGTCGAAAATGATCACATCCTGATCGGGAAGCTGTGCAACAAGTTCCTCCATGAAGCGAGCCATGTGCATAGGCACTTCATCGCGCGCAGCAGCGTCAGCTTTAGCTGCCTCAGACCGATGCGCCTGCTTGGAATTACCGAGTTCCTCCATGCGTGCAGATGCACGATCGCGTTGCTCTGTGGACAGCATCGCCTCAAGTTCATCTGCAAGTAGCGCCAGCGTAAGCTTAGGATCGGCGACCACACCGATATCCACCGGGTGGTTTTTGGCTATCTCATAGGCGTTGAGATCGATATGCAGCACCTTGGCGTCGGGGGCGAAGATATCCCCCAACTCCGGGAAGACCTCCGGCAACACATAGGTACCCACAATTAGGTCGACATCAGCGCGCTGCATGATAGGAAGGCTAGCCGAGCCAAACATGTGCCCCGTCATGCCCTGATAAAGCGGGTGGTCGTACCGCATATTGACCTCGCCGGCATCCGCCTCCCAGACCTCGGCGCCAAGGAGTTCAGCAACGCGAACCAGCTCGTCCTGCGCACCGGAGTAAGCGACGCCGTCACCGACGAAGATGAAGGGGCGATCTGCGGCCACCAAGACTTCCGCCATGGCGTGCAGCGTGTCGCCGTCAGGGACTACGCGCGTCGAGGGCAATGAGGTGGGGCGAACAGGTTCTACAGCGGGTGCGTCCAGGATATCCTGCGGCACACAGACGTAGACCGGGCCCATGGGCGGTGTCGCTGCTATCTTGACGGCCCGGCGCAACACACGCAGCAAGGACGAGGGCTCCATGACCATGGTCGACCACTTCGTCACCGGCTCCATGATGGCGACCAGGTCTGCCGCCATCTGAGCGTCCATCGCCATGTACTTGATACCGGCGTCGCCGCCGATGACGACGAGGGGTGCGTGGCCGCGTTTTGCCTGAAAGAGTGCGCCAACGGCGTTGCCGATGCCCGGTGAACTGTGCAACTGAACAAGCGCTGGCTTTTGCGTTGCCCTTGCGTAGCCATCGGCTGTCATGACGGCTACCGACTCTTGCAGTGTAAGCACGTATTTCATTTCGGGGTAGGCGGCCAGCGCGTCGAGGAAGCCTTGCTCCACGGTACCCGGATTGCCGAACATGTGATCCATTCCATCGGCAAGGAATTGCTCGATGATAGCGAATCGTCCCGTTCTTTCTGCCGTGTTTCTACTCATGTCACTACCAGCCATATCGCGTAAGACCGTTCTCCAGCACCTCGATCATTAGTTCGCCTACCAGCTTTGAATCCTGTGTTGAACGGCCGGTGAGAAACGGGTAGTCCAGAATTGTCGAAATGGTCCGGCCTACGCCGCCGTGGTACTGGCCGTCCGGACCAACTGCATCGCGCAAGATGTATTCCAGCGGATAGAACGGCGGACCGAAATTGGCGCTGGTATTCATGGGCTGGCCGTCGTAGTCATACATCTGGGCGAAACCGGTACCATCTTTGTAGTCATATTCGCGGGCGTGGCCGGTGACGTGCTTTCCCCAAATAATGCTCTTCCGCTCGGTCCAATCCCGTGCAAAGGCAAGACAAGTCACACAGTAGCATTCGGCTGCAATCAGCTTGCCCTGCGCCAGAAAGCCAAGTATCACATCGTGCAGCCGCTCGTTATTGACCATATCGACCATCGGTCCGCTGCCGCCCGGAAGCAGGAGCGCATCGTATTTCTCCAGGTCGGCCCAACACTCATCGCGTTTGTTGTAGTAGGCCTCCAACTCATGGCCAAAACTCGGTCCATTGAAGTAAGGAACCGGCGGGAACCAGTTCGACAAATCTATTGGGTTTTCCAACAGATCTGACTCGTGGATTTCGCGTGTGCGGCGGGCATAGTGGTCGTCGGTCACGACCTTGTCCAGGGGCGGATCGAGATAACCCTCCTCCATGCTGGGAGGCAAGGCCGGCGGCTTTCTTCCCGTGGCAGTCATGAAGTCAATGTCATATCCGTGGTCCGTCAGCACATCATAGGGGCCGACGAGCTCCTCGCCCCAGTATCCCCACTCGGATATCATGCAGAGTATTTTCTTACTCACGTGCGTTCTCCTACCCTTCCTGCCTATTTATGGATGCGTCTGAATTCAGGATGCACTTAACTGGCCTGCTCCGAAATTCACGAACCAAACTGTCCCACTGGACCGCGCTCGCCATTGAAAAAGACGGCCCCTACGAAGTCAGTGACAATATTCGATTTGTGAAGTCAGTTAATGCGATGTAATGAGGCTAGTCTGACAACAGCGGGGGAGTGTAACGACTTCGCAGACGATTGTCAAACGCCGAAAATTCGCGACCTGGCGCCGTTCATATCACGTTAGCCGGCGCGACCCCCGAGCAGAAGGCGCGCCATGAACCGCACTTTGAGGGAAAGCATGAGACAGATGGAAACAGTGCAGCGGTTTTCGAGGCGAAAGAATCCATTGCCTTCTGCTGGTCTGACGTGTGCGTTTCTGAAGATCTGTCGCGGCCGCACAGTGGTCGGCAGGGCGTCCTTGGCGTCCTATCCCACCCCCTCCCGATATGCTATAATCGCGGAACTGTCGGCAATGTTTGTTAGCGAGCGGTCTTAAGACGAGTTGGGAATCCGGAAGCAAAGCACCGAGTAACCGATATGGCGGAGGAACAGACCAAGGACTCTGAAGGTGGAAATGCCACGCACCCGCCCGGATCGCGGGTGCGTCTAGCGCCTGGGCTGAAACTGACGGCGGAACAGCTAGCTTTGCTAGAAAAAGCAATGCCGCCGGATCGCGAACCGCTCGTAAAGCAGGAGTTCCGCTCCGGTTACAGCGGCGCCGTCGTTATCCTGGTATCGGTAGGTGCAGGACGTGCGCCGCTCGTCGTCAAGCTTGCCCATCCACACGACCTGAAACGCGAATACGACGCTTACGAAGAGTACGTTCGCCAAGTATCACCACAAAACATAGCCCATCTCCAAGGCGAGCCCATCGTATCTGATGATGGGACGCTCGGCTTGCTTCAGTACACTTTTGCCGGCGGCGAATCCCATCTGCCTACCACCAGTTTCCAAACGTACTACGAAACGGCTGGCGCGGCCAAAGCCTCTGACGTTCTCAACCGGCTGTTTCGCGTGTTCGGGCGTCACTGGTGGGCGGACAACCGAGCACATTCCATTGTCTTGGACGAATACTATGACCGGCTACTGCCGGTACATCTGCAAGCCGAGCCAGCCGCGGAAAGTACGGAACCCGACTTCATCATACGCGCGGGCGAGAGCAGCGTGTTGGTGGCCACCGAGTTACAGCAGGGACAGACTATTCAGCTCATCGGTTTTGAAGTTACAAAGGCGCGAGACGAAGGTCGCAGACTGACGTTGCTTGCCCCGCCGCCGAGCAATCAAGCGGCGGCGCCCCTCCGTGTTCGCGTCCAGCTAGATCAGCCTACCGCGTATTGCCCCGGCGACGTGGTTGGGTCTATGCTGGTCACAGTAACGGCTACACGTCTATCTTTGCTGAACGACGCGGCCAAGAATGCCTTCCCTGGGTTTGATGGGGATAGCAAAACCCTCACATTGTCGCCCGAAACAGATGGCAGCAGCGTCGCCATTTCTCTACCAAATCCGCTGGCAAAGCTGACCGATCGGCTCTACGACGTCGTCGAGATGAACATGTCGATCATTCACGGCGACCTCAACATGCAGAATATCCTCGTCGACGCACCAACAGGATTCGCATGGCTAATTGACTTTGCAGAGACGCGGGTCGGGCCGACACTGCTGGACCTCCAGCGCTTGGAGGCGCAGGTCTATACGAAGCTGATGGTCGATCAGGATTTTCCGCTCAGCGCCTTAGTGGACTTGATGACGCGGCTCCATGCGGATCCGCCACAGTCTTCTCCTTCTGACAAGGCGCTGCAAGAGCCGTACACACTCTTGGTAACTCTACGCAGATTGGTACGGCAATACCTGATCGATGACCTGGATTGGAATGAGTACTACTACGGTCTGTCCACCGTTCTCGTCGGCGCACTCAAATACGACGAACTGGACAATCGAACCCGAGCACGCGCCTTGATCGCAGCAGCAGCAGCAGAGGCGATGATAGGTAAACCACTGGCTAGCGGGAACGAAAATCTGATCTTGACAACACCGTCGGACGGAGGTGCTCCGGCCGTAACTGCTTCGCGGCAAGAAACCCCGCCGCCAACCACAAGCCATCGAATAATGTGGGTTGGCATGGGCATTGCTGTGGTAATGCTTTTACTCGCCGGTACAGTAGGTTGGCAGTTTATGAAACTGTCGTCCGGCGCACAGCAAAGTCAGGGGCCAACGGCGGAGACGGCTGCCATGTCGGGCACGCTATCTGGTACGGCGGAAGCCGACACCGCCGCCGGCCTGGCACAGACGCAGCCGCCGCAAGAAGAGGCCGGCCCCGCGCCGATTCAAAGTGGTGATTCAAGTGCAGAAGCGTCGCCAGATGTTTCGCAGGGATCGTCCGAAACGAATCAATCGACAGACGACCTGAACGAAGGCATAGCGCAGGTCGAATCCACGCAAGACTCCGCCGCGGCTGCAACACTCACCGCCGAGCCTGGTGCTATCGTTGCGCCCGGTGCTGAAGACGCGATAGGCAAACCGGCTAACGAAAACGCAGCACAAGTCGCGACTCAAACGCCCGCAGACGATGCGGCAACAAACGCATCTCCGCTAGCTGGCGACACGCGCACGAATGACGTCGACGGCGCCGTATACGTCTTCATCCCTGCCGGGGAGTTCGTCATGGGCTCCGACGAAGGGAGGCCGGACGAACGCCCTGCCCATACCGTCAGCCTTGACGCATTTTGGCTGATGCGCGACGAAGTCAGCAATAGACAATACGCCGGCTGCGTAGCGGCGGGAGTATGTAGCTCCCCGTCGTCCAATGATTGGGACGACCCGGCGAACGCCGACTTTCCGGTGACGGGTATCACCTGGGAGCAGGCTGCACAATACGCGCAATGGGCAGGCGGGCGTTTGCCGACGGAAGCCGAATGGGAAATGGCAGCGCGAAGCAACGATGAAAGACCGTATCCGTGGGGAAACGAACCTCCCACTGGCGAGCTGGTAAATTTCAACTTTACGGTTGGTGGACCGGTGGCTGTAGGCAGCTATCCGGATGGAGCCGGACCGTTTGGAAATCTCGATATGGCAGGTAATGTCGAAGAATGGGTTGCAGATCGCTACGATGCCGAGTATTATTCTGCGTCGCTTACTCGGAATCCGCAGGGACCGGATGAGGGGCCATTGCGGACGGTGCGAGGTGGATCATTCTTCAGCAACGGCATGGATGTGCGTACGTTCGCTCGTGAAAAGGCGCTGCCAAACGCGAATTTCGATAGCGTCGGCTTTCGTGTGGCCGTGTCGAACCAGTGAAATCGGGGTAAGCGGTGTCCAGTGACTATTGCCTAACGAGCACTAGAGGAGCTATCGAAAACATCGCGACACAGCGGCAGGCGGCGCTGGCGTGACCGTGTAACGACGTTTGGAACCGGCGTTGCTGCATGGGTCTCGTTTGGGCAAAGAATCAAGACGCTGTAATTGGAGCCGAACCGCGGTTTTCTGCGCATAACCTCGGGTCGGGAGGATTGAGGAGAACACGATGGATGGGAAGCGGCTGTTTCTGCACAGCAGTACGGCAGTATTTGTATTGCTGTTTATTTCTGCATGTTCTCCGGCAATGGAAAGCTTGCAGCGGTTTCGGCTGTCAGACTTTCTTGCGTCTGCACAGACCGCTTCCACCGATACCGCCGTGGCCGTCGATACGCCAACCCCCATAGTCACAGATGTGCCTTCTGCGGCTAGTGAAGAGGCGCAGACCGGCGACCAGACCTACACGGAAGGGAACGACGAGGTGGCTACCCATGAGCCATCCGTCTCTTTTGTATCACCTACTGACGGCGAGATTGTCACCTCTCCTTTCGACGTGGAGATGAGCGCTGCCGGCCTCGCCGTCGAGCCCGCCGGTGAGGTCCACGAGGGTGCCGGCCATATGCACATCCTCGTCGACGAGGATTTTGTCGCACCTGGTGACGTCATCCTCACCACGGACAAGATGATCCATTTTGGCCAGGGACAACTCACCACCACGCTCGATCTCGAGCCCGGTGTGCATACTCTACGTCTCCAGTTCGCCAACGGCGCCCACATTGCCTTGGACGGCGACCAGTATCGCGATGAGATCACCGTCACCGTTGCCGGGCCGGATGACAGTGCGTCCGCTGAGCAAGAGCCTTCCGTTTTCTTTGTGTCGCCCACTGACGGCGAAGTTGTCATCTCTCCCTTCGACGTGGAGATGGGCGCTGCCGGCCTCGCCGTCGAGCCCGCCGGTGAGATCCACGAGGGTGCCGGCCATATGCACATCCTCGTCGACGAGGATTTTGTCACGCCCGGTGACGTCATCCTCACCACGGACAAGATGATCCATTTTGGCCAGGGACAACTTACCACCACGCTCGATCTCGAGCCCGGTGTGCATACTCTACGTCTCCAGTTCGCCAACGGCGCCCACATTGCCTTGGACGGCGACCAGTATCGCGATGAGATCACCGTCACCGTTGCCGAGCCGGATGACAGTGCGTCCGCTGAGCAAGAACCTTCCGTGTTCTTTGTATCACCTACCGACGGCGAAATCGTCACCTCTCCCTTCGACGTGGAGATGGGCGCTGCCGGCCTCGCTGTCGAGCCCGCCGGTGAGGTCCACGAGGGTGCCGGCCATATGCACATCCTCATCGACGAGAGTTTCGTCCTGCCGGGCGAGGTGATCCTCTCCACTGACAAGATGATTCATTTTGGCCAGGGACAACTCACCACCACGCTCGATCTCGAGCCCGGTGTGCATACTCTACGTCTCCAGTTCGCCAACGGCGCCCACATTGCCTTGGACGGCGACCAGTATCGCGATGAGATCACCGTCACCGTTGCCGAGCCGGATGACAGTGCGTCCGCTGAGCAACAGCCTTCCGTGTTCTTTTTGTCGCCCACCGACGGCGAAGTTGTCACCTCTCCCTTCGACGTGGAGATGGGCGCTGCCGGCCTCGCCGTCGAACCCGCCGGTGAGATCCACGAAGGCGCCGGTCACATGCACATTCTTGTAGACGATGATTTCGTAGATGCCGGCCAGGTCATCCTCACGACCGACACCATGATCCATTTTGGCCAGGGACAGCTTACCACCACCCTCGACCTCGACCCCGGTGTGCACACCCTCCGCCTGCAGTTCGCCAACGGCGCGCATATCGCCCTAGACGGCGATGAGTATCGCGATGAAATTACGGTTACAGTCGCAGCCCCACAGGAGCCGTCCGTCTTCTTCGTATCGCCTGCTGACGGCGAGGTCGTCACCTCTCCCCTCGACGTGGAGATGGGCGCCACCGGCCTTACCGTCGAACCCGCCGGTGATATTCATGAAGGTGCCGGCCATATGCACATCCTCGTGGACGAGGATTTTGTTCCGCCCGGCGAAGTCATTCTCACCACCGATGCGATGATCCATTTCGGCCAAGGGCAGCTCACCACCACGCTCGATCTCGAGCCCGGTGTGCATACCTTACGTCTCCAGTTCGCCAACGGCGCCCACATTGCCTTGGACGGCGACCAGTATCGCGATGAGATCACCGTCACCGTTGCCGGGCCGGATGACAGTGCGTCCGCTGAGCAAGAGCCTTCCGTTTTCTTTGTGTCGCCCACTGACGGCGAAGTTGTCATCTCTCCCTTCGACGTGGAGATGGGCGCTGCCGGCCTCGCCGTCGAGCCCGCCGGTGAGATCCACGAGGGTGCCGGCCATATGCACATCCTCGTCGACGAGGATTTTGTCACGCCCGGTGACGTCATCCTCACCACGGACAAGATGATCCATTTTGGCCAGGGACAACTTACCACCACGCTCGATCTCGAGCCCGGTGTGCATACTCTACGTCTCCAGTTCGCCA
>JBJYXA010000424.1:0-2306 GCA_046259705.1 Caldilineaceae bacterium | reverse complement strand
GAAGCGACGGGCAGCGGCGTTCAGATACTCGGGGACTAACCGGTGGCGGAAGAGTTCAGACTGCGCGAAGAGCAGGAGCGTATCCTCGAATATCACGGCGGATACATGGGGATCAGTGCGGTTCCGGGCAGTGGAAAGACGTTTACGCTCAGCCACCTCGCCGCCAAGCTGGTCAACGATCTGAATCGCACCTCTTCACTTGAAGAGCGCGAAGTCCTCGTCGTCACATTTACGAACAATGCAGTCGAGAACTTCCAAAATCGCATTGCCAGAGTACTGCATGAGACAAGTGGGTTGCTTCCGGGCGTCGGGTATCGCGTACGCACCCTGCACGCCTTGGCGCACGACATCGTGCGCGAGCGTCCGGCTCTAGCCGGGCTCAATGAAGAGTTCGCCATCATCGATGATCGCACCGCAGACGACGTTATCGACGAAGTAGTGATTTCCTATTTGCGAAGCCACCCTGACACATTTGCTTCTTATGTCGGTCCGGATTACCGGCGAAGCGGAAATCTCGACAAATGGATCCAGCGCGATGCTACCGAGATCAGCAAGGCAGCAATCCGCACAATTAAGGACATGGGCATGGACCTGCATCGGCTGCACGAAAATTTGCGTGCACAGTCAGGGACGTGGCCTCTACTGGAACTCGTGCTCCACGTCTACGCGGATTATCAACGCAGTCTGGAGTACCGCGGCGCTGTCGACTTCGATGACTTGATTGTGTTCGCCCTGCGCGTGCTGGAGTCAGACAACGCTTTCTTGGCTCGCCTACAGCAGCGGTGGCCGTACGTGCTGGAAGACGAGGCGCAAGACAGCAGCTTGCTACAGGAACGCCTGTTGCGACTGCTTACGGCGGCGCACGGCAACTGGGTACGCGTCGGCGACCCGAACCAGGCCATCAACACCACGTTCACGAGCGCCAGCACACGATACTTGACCGACTTCATCAACTCCGGCACCAGTATCTCGCGAGAGCTACCGGTGTCCGGTCGAAGCGCACAACCCATCATCGATACAGCAAACCGGTTGATCGCCTGGTCTCAAGGGGCAAAGGCCTCGGGTGAGGTTGCGTATAGCCTGGTGCTCCCCTTGATCGAACCCACACTTCCCGACGATCCGCAAGCGAATCCCCCGGCTGATGCATCCAGCGTTTTTCTATACGATCCACCGAATTCTCCCCTCTCGTCCTCGGCCGAAATAGACGTGATAACGAGGAGCCTTCAGCGCTGGCTGCCCGACAATCCATGCCGCACCATCGCGGTCCTGTCGCCGACGCAAGCACGGACGGCTCACATCGCTGACGTACTTCAGAAAAATGGAATCGCCGTCGATGACAGCCTCATGCGCTCTGGCAGTGCGACGCGCCAGGCGACCAAGGCGCTCGCCGTATTGCTGGACTATATCGCCCGGCCTGAAAACGGCTCGGGTCTCTCCGTAGCGTGGAGCGAAGCGTGGTGGCCACAGAAGGGGATTGGGCTACGGGCCGCAAAGGACGACAGTGACGAGCCTGGCACAGCATCGCCGATTTACGACTCGCGCGAAGCGCCCACCGAAGTTCGCACGTTCGGCGCGGCGCTGCAACAGCTACGCACACCCGAGGAGTTCTTGTTCCCAACGCAACGGGATTGGCTGGACGTCGTTGCATGGATCGACGAGGTAGACGGTTTTCGGGAACTGGTTGAGCTGTTCCGCACAGACATGCAACGCTGGACACAAGCTACCATACTGCCGGTGGATGAACTGCTGCTCACCATCGGTAATGAGTTGTTCTCGGAACCCGCCTATCTCGCCCTTACGCATCATTTGGCTGTGCTGCTCGCCAAGCTGTCGCGAGAGAATAGTGAATGGCGATTGCCCGAACTCGCACGCGAGCTTCATCACGTCGCCGAAAACCGGCGACGGATGCCGGATTTCTCCAGCGATTCGCAAGGATACGAACCGAAGCCTGGCGTCGTGACGGTGGCCACCATGCACGGCGCGAAGGGGCTAGAGTGGGACAGGGTTTACCTAACAGCCGTAAACAGCTACAGTTATCCCAGCGGGGGCGACGAAGAACAGTATCGTGGCGAGTCTTTCTACGTGCGCGATCGACTCAACCTGACCGCAGAGACGCTGGCGCAGCTTGGCCAGCTTCACATGGGTACGCTGGACGACTATCGAGAGGGCGCCGCCAGTAGCGACGCCCGCCAGGAAATCGCAGCCGAAAGATTGCGCCTGCTGTACGTGGGAATCACACGTGCACGGCGCGAACTCATTGTCACGTACAATACAGGGCGCAATCCCGACTCGAATCCACTTCCACC
>JBJYXA010000423.1:0-2710 GCA_046259705.1 Caldilineaceae bacterium | reverse complement strand
GACTTATCCAACCAACTCCACCACCCGCGCTTTTGTCACCTTGATCAGATCATCAGGAGCGAGTTCCAGGTTCACCCCTCGCTGACCCGCACTGACCGCGATGGTGGGGGATTCGAGTGCCTTCACGTCGATGAATACGCGAAATCCCCGGTTCATCAGCGCTAGCGCGCTGATCCCGCCGGTCTGCAAACCCGTCAGCTCTTCGGCCTGTGCATGCGACGCCATGCGCGCCTTCTTCACGTTCAGCGCCTTGGCCAGCAGCTTGAGGTCGAGCGTGTCAGGTCCTGCGATGATGGCCAGCACTGGCTTGGCATTGGGTTGGTCGGGCAGGGCGACCAGTGTCTTGAACACCTGATTTTCGCGTAGTCCTACCGCCTCAGCAACGTCGACGGCAGAATGGACACCGCTGTCATAATCGTATTCATGCACCACATAGGCTACCTTACGGCTATCGAGCAGGCGAGTTGCATTGTTGGCAAAAGCCATCGTGTTTCCTTTGTACTGTGTGCTTCGTAGTCGTTGATGCAGTCTCCGGTTAATTCCATAGAGGCTAGCAGGAACCGCTTAGGCGCACGGCCGGATTTCGCACGCCGCTATTGTCGAGATCCACTTCTCCAGTTCAGCCAACACACCCGGTGCGGTACGTTCTAACGATACGACTTTCGCATAGACCGCCAACAAAAAGACGTGGCGCGGGCGCCACGTCTCTCTATGCTCTTCTGTTTTGGCTACGCCCGTTACACTGCTAATTTGCGGACGCCAGCGCCTCCGGGAAATGAGCTGTGATGGTGATTTCTGTGGCCTGCACGACCGGCAAAATCGTGTCTACCATGGCTAAAACGTCCTCCACGTTTACGTTCTGCGCCGCCAGCATATCCCACATGCCTGCCTGCTCGGCCAACACAAGGGCATTGTTGAGTTCACCGTCCGCCCAGCCCAGGTACGGCAACGGCTGGCCATTGATGCTGACATGGATGCCGTCCACGTCTGTGGAGACCGCAAATTCGGTGACGCCGCTTCGGATCAGGCTGTCGATTGCCTCAGGCCGCAGTCGGAAGCTGTCAAAAATGGGCATTCCTGTCAGGCTGATCCACTCGGCATACGTCAAATCGCCTACGCGCCAACTGCCCTGCGAATCGTAAACAATGGGCACAGAGATGGTAGGCGCCCGGTTTACGGTCTGCAGGAACGATTGCTGAGTCTGCTGCACGGCAAGGCGCGCATCGATCGACTCTTCATTTTCGAACGGAATCTCTGCCATGTCCTCGGCTGTGGGGAAGCGAGCGATCACGCCGACGCCTAGATGGGTGATCAGCGGAAGCAACTCCTCCACCACCGCCGTGCCCGGCCCGAGTTCCACCCCCATCAAATCTAAGGCCTTCGCCGTATTGGCAAGCTCGCCGTTGCCCCATTTTAGCGAGGGAATCGCACGCCCGTTGACCAGGACTAGCAACCCGCTGGGGTCGTTCGAAATCTGAATGTGCTGGATGTCTTTGTCCATGAGGAACTGAACGGTGCTGGCAGGCACCGTTAGCCCATCCAGCATGCCCGGGACGAATTCATTGCCCAGGTCGGCTAAGGGGATGTCGGCGAAGCTAGGAACGCCGTCACGGTCGAAATCAATCACCACTGACGGCAGGTCGAGCGCGAGGTCTTCTGCTCCGGGCAGCAACAACGTTTCGCCGCCACCGGCGCGCGGCGCACAAGCCGCAACGATCAGAACGACGGCAAGCAGCGCTGCCACACGATAAGGAAGTTGATTGCGATGCATGAATTACGGTCTCCTGATAGTGCGTCGAGCTATGACGAAACCGGCGGGGGGTTTGAATTCAGATGGGCTGCGCTATTGATCATTAGGTGGTGCGGGTGATCACGAATTGTTCTGGGTAGTTGCTGCGAATACGGCTATTCTTACGGCAAAATTCGCCGAACTCACTACCGCGGCACCTTCCCGAATTTCGCATATTGCAAAATGCCCTACATGATTTCATTTTACCTATGTTGCATAGTGGTGTCAATTCGGCAAATAAGCATGCGAGAATCGTGTAGCTTCCGGGAAGCTTCGAGCTTCCCGGAAGCTGGTCGAGCCCCGGATTGTAGGGGTATTCGTCTCCTCTGGCCTGCTGCGAATTGGATCAAGTGTTGTTACCAAGACGGAACAATCTGAGTCTTGGACTTTGCAGCGACGTTGCGGGAGCGCAGCGACCAGCTGGGGAGGAGTTCCGATCGTGTCGGCACATGCAGGTCAGTTCCAGAGCCGGAAGTCCGTGAAGTGGATAGCAGTGCCGTCTGGATACGGCGCGTGGTAGATGGTGCGGTCGGGGAAGCCGATGGCGACGAGGCCGACCTGAAGCGCACCCGATGCGCGTAATTCGACCTGCCCCACGCTGTGCCACTCTTCCCCATCCGCGCTGCATAGAGCGCGCACTGTGTTGCCTGTTCGTTCCATGCGCAGGGTGACCGGGCTTGCCACAAGGCGCCCGCGGCCGACGACTACATCATTATTCTCGATGCAGCCCTCCAGCGACATCTCGTCTTGAGCGCGCACGCCGATACACAGGCGCAAGTAGTTTGACTTGTCCTGCCAGAGCAGGATGCCGCCGATGCCCGGCCGATCGTCGCAGGCCGGTTCGCATGCGACCTGGGCGGCGAAGTCGCCTTCAATCGGTCGCATCATGCGCGGCGCGTTGAGAAACGGGAACAGCAGGTC
>JBJYXA010000422.1:0-1660 GCA_046259705.1 Caldilineaceae bacterium | reverse complement strand
CGCATCTGGAATCACTACCGGCGCATCACGCTGGTTTCCAAGGAGACGCCGGAACGGGTGACGCTGGATATCGACCTGGCGTTTCTGTGGCAGACGCAGCAGGCAGCGTTGCCGGGCATCGTGATCGCCGAAGTGAAGCGGCCGGTACACGGAGAGCGCTCGCCGTTCGTGGAGCTGATGCGCAGCAAGCACATCCACCGCAGCAGCTTCAGCAAGTACTGTATGGGTGTGAACCTGTTAGGACTTACGCATAGGTGCGTAGAAACGGTTGAACTGACGTAAACTGATGAGCATGAACAAGATTACGCGCCTCGACTACTGTCAGTTTTTGTTGAGCAGCCAGATCAATTACACGCTGACCTACTTTGCCGAGCACACGGAACGCTTCAGCCACGATGCAGCGAACCGCTATCTGCGCGGTGAGAAGATCACGGCCCAGATGGTGTGGGAGAACGTGCGCGCGCAGGTGAAGCCATCGGCGCAAGGGTATTTGCTGTTCGACGACACGGTGCTGGATCACAACCACTCGTTTGAAATCGAACTGGTGCGACGGCAATACAGCGGCAACGCACAGGGGGTCATCAAGGGCATCGGCGTGGTGACCTGCGTCTACGTCAACCCCGAAGAGGACCGTTTCTGGATCATCGACTACCGCATCTACGACCCGGCGCGGGACGGCAAGAACAAGTTGCAGCATGTGCGCGAGATGTTGAGCAATGCGGTCAGCAAGAAGCAGTTGCCCTTCCGCACGGTGCTGATGGACAGTTGGTATGCCGAACGCCGCTTGATGCGCTTGGTGGAAGAGGTGGGCAAGATTTACTACTGCCCGCTCAAGAGCAACCGGCGTATCGATGAGAGCGACGGGCAACGCCCGTATCAGCGGATTGACGAACTCTCGTGGAACGAGCATGAACAGCAGCACGGCAAGCTGGTTCATCTCAAGGATTTTCCCAAAGGCCATCGCGTGAGACTCTTCCGGCTCGTGTTCTCTACCGAACGCACGGACTACGTCGTCACCAACGACTTGGCTCAAGACGACGCCCAGGTCGCACAAGAGGTGTGTGCCCTGCGCTGGAAGATTGAGCAGTTTCATCGCGAAAGCAAACAACTGACCGGTATCGAACGCTGTCAATGTCGCAAAGCTCGCAGTCAACGCAACCACATCGGGTGTGCCATCCTGGTTTGGATTCGTCTCAAGCAAGTCGCAGATGAGACCGCACGCACCATTTATCGAGTCAAGCACAGTCTGCTCGACGACTATATGTGTCAGCAATTGCGTTCCCCCACCGTCAAAATGACTCTCGCTGCGTAAGTCCTATCCAATATCATGCGCCCACGGCTGAATGTATTTGATTAGTCAAGTCACCGCATCACGCTTTGGCGATGACGGGCCGGGAGACTCTCTGGACGGCCGGCCCCGTGTCGTGGGGAGGATCCAGAAAGCGGTATGCAAGCAGTTTCACACGGTCATTCACGAGGAACCATGCCAACGCGTAGACCCAGACAAACAGCGCCCAGCCCCAACCGAGAGGTGTCATGAACAGCCCGTACACTGCAATTAGGGTCGCCAGCGTCTGGGTGCCAAGCACCGCCAGCACAAGCACTTTGGCGGGACGTACGGACCAAAATGGCCCGCGCGTCCGCGTGAGGAAGATGGTCA
>JBJYXA010000421.1:0-2567 GCA_046259705.1 Caldilineaceae bacterium | reverse complement strand
CCGAGGAGGGAGCCGCTGTACGTAGCCTTCGAAGTTGCAGGGGTAAATTTGCCCCCAGTTCGACTCTAGACAGAAGCTCGGGATGGGCGAGGGCTTACGATTTATTTTTCATTGTCCTACACTAGCCCAATTCGCTCCCGAATTGCATCCATCGTCTGCATGATAGACACTGTCTCATCCAAAGGCATAACGACGCTCTCCCGCCGTGGTTGACCATCGGTGAACGAGACTGAAATGCATTGTGGTGGAGCAGAATCCGGACAGCTATCCAAACCTGCAATTCCACGACAGATGAACAGAATGACTGCAACCGACATGCATTGGGCGTGCTGCGACGCGCAGGACGGATACGGCGAGAGCCAAACAAAGCGGACCGCAAGAATCAAACTCTTGACACATCACAGGGGCGAGAGTATACTCGGGCGCATAATTGAGTATGATCAAATCCAGGTCAGCTAGCGATACTGATAGTCCATGATTCAGAATATTTTCGCCAACGCCGCAAACCGCAATGCCGCAGCCGCCGCTGCAGCAGCTATTTGCGTGTTCCGGTGAGGGGCGACTCCGTCCCACGCCGAGGACACTAGACCGGCGTGGAAAGAGCGGAAGATATCTTTCGGCGCCGTGGAACATCCCACGGCGTTTTTGATTGGCAGCACTGATGGGGTTGACAACATTGGAACATTCGCCGTTTGTGCGAACGCTCCAAGAAAGCAAGCGGGGGTTGTGTCATGCAGTTGACAGAGGACGAAGTGAGACATGTGGCAGAGTTGGCAAAGCTGCGTCTCACCGAGGCGGAAATCGAAGAGTACACGCGTCAATTGTCCGCAATCCTAGAATACGCGGCAATCATCCGGGAGGTGGACACCAGCCATGTACCGCCTACTCCTTTTGTGCTGCCGTTGACCAACGTGATGCGCGATGATGTACCGCGACCCAGCCTGAGCAACGAGGAGGCTTTGGCCAACGCGCCCGACAGCGCCGACGGCTTCTTCCGAGTGCCCGCAGTCTTCGAGGAGTGAGCGAACCCATGCGTGAAGACAGTCGACTTCGCGAAGGATTGCAGGCGCTTACGATACACGAAGCGCTGGATGGAATGCGCTCCGGCGATTTTTCTTCCGTCGAGTTGACCACCGCACTTCTCGAGCGTATCGAACAACTTGAAGGTTCGGTGATGGCGTACCTGAATCTGACGCCCGAACTTGCGCTGGAACGAGCCGAGGAGGCGGACCAACTTCGCAGCCACGGGCAGGAGCGACCGCTGCTGGGCGTTCCTCTGGCCATCAAGGATGTCCTGGCCACAGCCGGTGTGCAGACTACTTGCGGCAGTCGCATCCTACAAGGCTTTGTGCCGCCCTATACGGCCACCGCGGTGAGCAACTTGTTCGATGCGGGCGCGGTCATGCTGGGCAAGAGCAATACGGACGAGTTCGCTATGGGCTCAAGCACGGAGAACAGCGGCTACTTTACTACTCACAATCCCTGGGACTTCGATCGTGTTCCCGGCGGCAGCAGCGGCGGATCAGCCGCCGCAGTGATCGCCGGTGAGGCGTTGGGCGCCCTAGGCACGGATACCGGTGGAAGCGTGCGTCAGCCCGCGTCGCTGTGCGGCGTTGTGGGGCTAAAGCCCTCCTATGGCCGTGTCAGCCGCCTGGGATTGGTGGCCTACGGGAGCAGCCTTGATCAGGTCGGCACCTTGACTAAAGACGTGCAAGATGCTGCTCTTTTGCTGGGCATCATTGCGGGCTACGATCCTCTGGATAGCACTAGCCTGGATGTACGTGTACCCGACTACCTACGAGGCTTGACGGGCGATGTACGCGGGCTGCGTATCGGACTGCCCGAAGAATACTTCGTTGATGGCATGCAGGAAGAAGTCGAGATAGCAGTGCGCGAGGCGGTGGCGCATTTGGAAAGCTTGGGCGCGGAAATCGTGCCCATCAGCTTGCCCAGGACCGATATGGCGCTTCCCGTCTATTATTTGGTAGCGACCGCCGAGGCCAGCGCCAACCTGTCCCGCTACGATGGAGTGCGCTACGGTTACAGCGCCGGCGCCGACAGTATGTTTGAGAATATCCGGCAAACGCGCGGCGAAGGTTTCGGGCCGGAAGTCAAACGTCGCATTATGCTGGGCACGTACGCGTTGAGCGCGGGATATTACGACGCCTATTACTTGAAAGCTCAGCAGGTACGAACGTTGGTCAAGCAGGATTTCGAGCTGGCCTTCCAACAGGTCGACGTGATTGCATCGCCCGTATCGCCCACGACCGCGTTCCGCATAGGCGAAAAGGCTGACGACCCGATCCAGATGTATCTGAGCGACATCTTCACCATCAGCGCCAATTTGGCGGGGATCTGTGGTATCAGCGTGCGCTGTGGGTTCGACGCGGCAGGATTGCCGATTGGATTGCAGTTGCTCGGACCCAGTCTTGGCGAAGAGACTATCTTGCGGACGGCGCACGCCTACGAGCAGACGACCGAGTGGGACGAGCGATTTCCGGTCCTGCAGATACAGGAGTAAGCATGTTCATTCGACCGGGGCTGCATAGCCTCGTGCATGGCCTAGG
>JBJYXA010000420.1:0-4281 GCA_046259705.1 Caldilineaceae bacterium | reverse complement strand
TGCAGAGCGGCTCACGCTATCATTGGTCATTGACTCCGAACCCTCTCCGTTGCCTCCGCTATCTGAAGTCGAGCACTGGCCAATTGTGTCACGTCTGGCGGGCTTGTGGCAAGGATGGGATAATGTGTAGCTAGATGAAACCATTCGAATCACTGACCCCAACTGGTCAAGCGCGCCGCCTTAGGCTGCTTGCGCAGGAGGCGCTACAAGGGTATACGCTGCCCGGCGCACAGCTCACACCTCTGTCTCAGGGACACAATACGCTGTTTCGTGTCGACGCGGCAGACGGATTGCGCTATGCGCTGCGTGTCCAGCGACCAGGCTGGGGCACGGTTGAGTCCGTGCGTTCTGAATTACTGTGGCTATCCGCCCTACAACGAGAAACTCACCTGGGTGTGGCCGGCGTAGTACCGACGGTTGCCGGCGATCTGTTACAGGTAGCTGCCGTGGAATGTATTCCCGAGCCAAGAATCTGCGTACTGTTCAACTGGATTGGCGGCCGCTCGCTGAACGCCGGACTGATGCCGGGGCATCTGCACCGCGTGGGCGCGTTGATGGCTCAGATGCAGGACCACTCCGCTCGCTATGCTCTACCAAACGGATTCGTGCGTGGGCGGGTCTATAGCCTAACGAACCGCGTAAATAAGGCATCTCGACGCGGAGAACCGCTTCTTCGCGGCCCGGCTCGCGATCATATCGATGAGCAGACGGCAGTAGAGCTGGTCGCAAGTATCTGCTCGTCGCAAGACAGGGCGCTCGTAGAGAGGGCTCTGGATCGCATCCACGAGGCGCAGAAGTCAGTTGGTTTTGGACCAAACGTATATGGTCTGATCCACGCCGATCTACATCAATGGAATGTCCACTTCCGCCGAGACCGGGTCTATGCACTCGACTTTGACGATTGCGGCTGGGGCCATCACCTCTACGACATGGCCGTCACCTTAAGCGAAATACAGGGACGGGAGAATACACCTGCATTGCGAACTGCTTTTCTTGCGGGGTACCGAAGCGTGCTCCCCCTACCTGGACAGCACGAGGAACATCTGGACGCGTTTATTACTATGCGTAATCTCCAGAACATGACCTGGCGGCTCGAAACGCGAGATTTCCACCAGCATCGTGCAAACTGGCAAAGACAGGTTCATTCGATTCTCAAAGATGTGCGACAATGGGTGAGGTAGCACCCGACCAACTTCTGGACCAATTGATTTACGCGTTGATTGATTGATTCATCGACGGCAAGTATTTGTCGATTACTCCTATGCGTTCATGACACGACCAGAAATATGAAGATCACCAACGTAGAAGTGCTGCGCATGCAGGCGCACGCCGAACCGCACAACAACTGGCTCTTTGTGCGCGTCCATACCGATGCCGGCATCACCGGCATCGGCGAAGGGAGTCTGCAATACAAGGACGCGGCCCTAGTCGCCGAAATCGAAAACTTCGGCGAATTCCTGCGCGGCCAAGACCCGTTCCGGATCGAGCATATCTGGACATCTCTACATCGCCGTGTGACCTGGACGGGCGGCCCTGTCACAATCAGCGCCATCAGCGCCATCGACCTGGCGCTTTGGGACATCAAGGGCAAGGCGTTGGGCGTACCCGTCTACGAACTCATCGGCGGCAAAGTGCGGGATAGCGTGCCTCTTTACGCCAACGGCTGGTTTTCAGGTGACCGACCCAGCGCTCACGGACCGCAAACTGGTGATGAAGGCGAGGCGGCCTGGTACGCTGCCCGCGCTCGAGACGTCGTAGATAAGGGTTACCGTTGCCTGAAGCTCTATCCGTTTGGTGGGACACAGGTGGTCACGCCGCAGCGCATCGCCAGGGGCGTGGGCCTGGTACGCGCCGTACGTGACGAAGTTGGCCCCGGCATTGAAATCGCAGTGGATGTGCGCGCCAGGCTCAATATCGGCAGCGCGCGCCGTGTAGCACGCCAATTGGAGGCGCTGGATATTGCATGGCTCGAAGAACCGATCCTGTTCGACAACACCGGTGCGATGGCCGCACTAGCTCGCTCAGTGGATGTGCCCATTTCGACCGGCGAACAACTATACACACGCTGGGAGTTTCGCGCCTTACTTGAAGAGAACGCTATCGCCATCATCCAACCGGACATCTGCCATGCGGGCGGTTTGTCAGAGCTTCGCAAGATAGCGTCTATGGCGGAAACATATTATGTATCAATGGCGCCGCATAACTCCAACGGCCCAATTTCCACTATTGCCAGCCTGCACCTGGACATGGCGATCCCGAACTGCCACATGCAGGAAATCTTCCTGAATTCGCTCGACCTTTACCAGGAGGTGTTGACAAGTCCACTTGTGATAGAGAACGGGCAAGGTGCGCCACCTGACGGACCCGGCTGGGGCGCGGGGCTGGACGACGCTGTGCTAGCAAAGCACCCGCCGGTCCCGTTCACTCCAGTTGAATCGGAGCCATATTTGGAATTCTAGCTGCAGGTACCGGCATGTGCAGCGTCTTCCCACGCTATTGGCCAAGAGCACACGGTCCATGGTGCATGGGGCGAACTGACGTCAAACCAGGAGGTCGAAATGGCGCTCAACATCGGCATCGTCGGCCTGCCCAATGTGGGCAAGAGCACGGCTTTCAATGCGCTCTGTCAGGAGCAGAACGCAGCGGTCGCCAACTACCCTTTCTGCACCATCCAACCTAACCGTGCTGTGGTCCCCGTGCCCGACGCGCGCCTGAACCGTCTGGCCGAACTTGTCCCCCACGACAGTGTGACGCATGCGACGCTCGAGTTCGTCGACATCGCCGGATTAGTGGAGGGCGCTAGCCGCGGCGAAGGACTCGGTAACAAGTTTTTGGCCCAGATCCGCGAAGCAGACGCCATTCTGCACGTGGTACGCTGCTTCGACGACGACAACGTCGTGCACATTCGCGCCAAGCCGGAGCCGCGCGAGGACATTGAGATCATCAACCTGGAGCTGATGCTCGCCGACTTGCAGCAACTGCAAAACAGATTGGAAAAGCTGCACCGGCAAGCCAAAGGTGACAAACAGGCCGCTGCCCAGCTTGCCGTAGCCGTGGCGCTAGAGGAGATGTTGGAGAAAGGCCAGCCGGTTTCGGCCTTCGCCGAACCCGAGGATCCTGCGTTCGTGTCGCTGAACCAAGAGCTAAGCTTCCTGTCGGCCAAGCCGGTGATTTATGTCGCCAACGTGGACGAAGATTCCCTTGACGAGGACAATGCCTATACCCGGGAGGTGCGGGCCAAGGCAGCCGCGGAGGGCGCCGAAGTCGTGAAGCTGTGCGCCAAGCTGGAAGAAGAGATGGCGGGTATGAATGACGAGGAACGCCACGAGTATTTGGCCCTGGCCGGCGTGGAAGAGAGCGGGCTCGAACAGGTGATCCGTCTCGGCTACGATACGCTGGGCCTGATCAGCTACTTCACGACCGATTCGCGCATGCTGCGGGCATGGGCCATCCACGACGGCTGGACAGCACCCCAGGCTGCTGGCGTGATCCACACGGATTTCGAACATGGATTCATTCGCGCCGAGGTGGTGCACTTCGATGATTTTGTCCGGTACGGCGGTGAAGCGGAGGCTCGCCATGCTGGTGTCCTGCACACGGAAGGACGCGGTTACGTCGTGCAGGATGGTGACGTGGTGCATTTCTTGTTCAGTTCGTAGGCCCGTGCCTATTAACCGTCTATTCAGACGAACAAGTTGCGGCCGGAACTCTGCAACCGGGCGTGAAGGCTGCGCGGCCGTCGCTTAGCCCATCCGCAGGTCCCATTGCTCTCGCCATAGTCCTGCAAGCTAACTCCGCCCGCAGGCAGCGGGCGGAGTTAGGATAGAGATTTTCTGCCTCAAGACCGCATGCTGCGCAGGCGTGTCAATCGGCCCCTACGGCGTTCTCCTGCGGCGCCAGGACTCGTCGCTCACCGCGACCAAACCACAGGGCATCCAACGAGTACATGCCGGGACCGGCAAGCAAGAAGAATAGACTGCCGGCCAGCAACGTCAACGCCAGTTCCATCCCGCCCTGATCCACAAAGAAACCGTTGGGCAGGTGCACGGTCAGGATGGCTACGGTCATGGTCGCAGCCAGCGGAACAGTGATCCAACGCGTCAGCGCACCCACTATCAGCGCCAAACCGCCCAGCAGCTCAACCAGGGTAACCACAACTGCAGCCAGGCCTGCCATGGGAACGCCCACGGCGCCTAAGAAGCCAGCCACGCCGTCGAAGCCCATCACGGTCAGCTTCTGCCAGCCATGCATGAAGAATACGGTTCCGATCACCACACGGAG
>JBJYXA010000419.1:0-1524 GCA_046259705.1 Caldilineaceae bacterium | reverse complement strand
ATGAACCCCATGGTCGATGGCTGGCGTGGCGACGATTGGTTTCATAACGGCGCCTTCCGTGAGTACAGCCTTGGATATATTTGGGAACAAATCGCCACGCGCGACAATTCTGTCGCTTATGAAATGAATGAGGGAGACACCTACGACCATTACATGCGCGGTATTTCGGCAGGCGCGCTGGCCACCGAGCATGGTCTCGACCAAATCGGCTTCTGGCAGAAGATCAAGGCACACCCGACCTATGACGCGTTCTGGCAAGCCCAGGCGATGGACAAGATTCTTGGTACTCAACCGTTAAAGGTGCCCACCATGATCGTCCACTCGCTCTGGGATCAGGAGGATATCTACGGGGCCCCGGCGGTGTATGAGGCGATCGAACCGAAGGATGCAGAAAATGACATGGTCTATCTCACGATGGGCCCGTGGTATCACGGCCAGCAAATCGGCCGCGCCGAGACGCTGGGTGCCTTGCGCTGGGACAGCGACACCGCCAAATGGTGGCGCCTGAACGTCCTGGCTCCTTTTCTGGCTCACTATCTCTACGACAGGCCAATGGACGTGGCGCCGGTGACCAGCTTTCAAAGCGGATCCAAGCGGTGGCAGCGGCTGGACCGGCTCCCCGACCCCGCGATGACGAAACTGTGGCTCCGTCCGGACATGAGCGTTGGCTTCGCACCGATCAAGAATGCAGCGACTGTCGAGTATGTCTCCGACCCGAATTCACCCGTTACCTACGAAGCGCGCCCCACACGGGACGTAGGCTACGCAGGTGACAATCCCTGGCAGACGTGGCTCGCCGATGACCAGCGGACGGTTTCGGCGCGACCGGATGTGCTGACCTTTACGGGGCCCGTGCTGGAGCAGGCGCTCACTATCACTGGCCGGCCAATCGTCCATCTGAAGGCGTCGACGAGTGGATCAGATAGCGACTGGGTCGTCAAACTCATTGATGTCTATCCCGACCAGGTGCCGGGCGACACCGATATGGGCGGCTACCAACTCGCTGTCGGCATGGACATCTTCCGGGGCCGTTATCGGGAAAGCCTTTCGCAAGCCAAGCCGCTGCAGCCGAACACGGCACTGAAATACGAGTTCGCCCTGCCCATGGCCGATCACGTGTTTCTGCCCGGCCACCGCATCATGGTGCAAATCCAGTCAAGCTGGTTTCCGCTTTATGACCGCAATCCCCAAACCTTTGTGCCGTCGATCCTGGATGCCAAACCAGGTGACTATGTGAAGGCGACACAGAAGATCACGGTTGGCGGCGCGGACGGTACCTATATCGATATGCCAGTCATTCACTAGGCGCGACGCGGCGGTAGGTGAATGACGGGTAATTCAGTGGCTGCTTCTGGCCGAACTTGGAACTGAACTCCCCTGAGATTCACGTCCAGGGGAGTTCCGCCATGTGCTGGACAGCGGAACTGGAGTCTGATGCGGTGACTTGGGCCGCTTCCGACCCTTCAAGGAACTGGTCACCAAGAAGCTTTCAATATCTGGAATCGGCCAGAAGCGGACCTCTGA
>JBJYXA010000418.1:0-3036 GCA_046259705.1 Caldilineaceae bacterium | reverse complement strand
GTCGGAGGGTTCTCGGTCGCCTTGGCGGTTGCCTACAACGACATCGACCTCTGTTACCGGCTCCGCCGCCGAGGGCTCGCCTGTATCGTCGTGCCGGCCGCCATGCTGTTGCATCATGAATCCGCCAGTCGGGGCACGGATTCCGGTGATGCGCAAAGGTCGCGTCGTCTTGATCGCGAGCGCATGATCCTTTATCGGCGCAATCCCGAGGCACGGGGCGTGGACCCGTACCACAATCCGAACCTTGACCAAAGCGACCCGAACTTCCTCCTACCGAGGCGCGACGCGACATAGTGCGGGGCAACGGCAGAGGTGTAGTGCACGTCGACCACGCGACAGTGGGGGGCTGCGACTCTAGGCTGTCGCTGATCGCCGAAGCCCACGACGTCCCGGTGGCAGTGCAGTTCATGGCCGTCGCAGGCTCCCATCAAGGCGGCCTGCGTGCCCCGGCTGAAAGAACCTCTACGCTGTCGACGCTCCTCCTAACCGTCCGAGCTACGGGAGCGCATCCACTCAGCGAGACGCTCCTCTTGACTGCCGCGTGCATCACGTGTAAAGGGGCTGCATCCGATGCTCGCACCAAGGCACGAGTTGTTGGGAGGCGTTCGTAACTTGCCGAGCTGCGGTCTTGCTCGAGCATCCCCATAACGTCCTGATCCCCGCCTCCGCGCTATGCTGCGACCTTGCGCCGGAAGCGGGTCTGTGCGCGGCTGCGTGCACAAAACGCTGCAGCGCTGACCAATTTTTACCCTTCGGAGCCGCGCCTCCGCTGAGCCAGGGTGTGTTAAACTTCGCCGGTTTCTTCGTTCGGGGCGAGAAATGTGGAATATATCACGATTGCAGATAGGCAATGGCGCATGCCTGACTGGTCTCATCCTGCGATTGGGGCTCCCGACTACTTTCCCGCCGGGCGACTTCGTGGAGCACCAGAATCTGGCTGTATGTGATGCCTACCGATACAGTCGCTTCTTAGCTCCTCGCCGCAGCTGAAAATATTAAAGGGCAGCAATGAGCTTTCTGTCTATAGTCCAGCCTAAATTACGGCCCAGTTCTTCGAGGTTCGAGAAGGCGGTCTTCGACATCCTCGACGGCTGGCGCAGTCGCAATCTCTGGTTTGCGATGGGTCTGCAAGATATCCGGCAGCGCTATCGGCGCTCCGTGCTGGGGCCTTTTTGGTTGACGATCTCGATGGGCGTGATGATCGGCGCCATGGGTTTGGTCTGGGGCGTGATTTTTGGCCAAGCGATGGAGGAGTATCTGCCTTACCTTTGCGCGGGGTTTGTAACGTGGGGGTTTATATCTCCATTAATACTTGAGGGCGCCAATGCGTTTATCTCCGCAGAAGGCATGATCAAACAACTCAATGTGCCATTGTCAGTTTACGTATATGGAGTTGTATGGCGAAACTTAATCATCTTGCTGCACAATATTTGGATACTCTTCTTTGTGCAATTGTGGTTCGGAAAGTTGCCGGGCTGGATCGCGCTCATGAGCATCCCCGCCTTCATGTTGCTGGCTCTGAATGGCGTTTGGATAGGCTTGCTACTCGGCGTCTTGAGTGCGCGGTTCCGGGACGTGCCCCAAATAGTCGCAAGCATCGTCCAGGTGATGTTCTTCGTGACTCCGATCATCTGGCAGCCGACCCAGATGCCGGAGCGAGCGATCATTCTAGATATGAATCCATTCTACTATGCCTTGAGCATTGTACGAGAACCCCTTCTGGGTAACGCGCCTAGCGTAGAGCACTGGCTCATTATGGGCGCCGTGACGATCTGCGGGTGGGCGTGTGCGCTCATCTTTTACGCAGCATTCCGCTGGCGCCTGTCTTACTGGGTATAAGGAGTGCAGCATGGCCTCGGTCTCGCTTACAGGTGTATCTGTCAGCTTCCCCATCTACGATGCGAGCAACACGTCGCTGAAGAAGCGGCTTCTGCCGACGTTAACGGGTGGGAGGATAGGCGCGGCCGATGCCCATGTGCCCGTAGTTGAAGCGTTAGAAGACATTACGATCACTATGGAGCACGGAGACCGCGTTGGTCTCGTCGGTCACAACGGCGCCGGGAAGACAACGCTCCTGCGCGTGCTGGCAGGCATATACGAGCCAGCGTCGGGGCAGGTACAAATAAGCGGTCGTGCAGTGCCATTATTCGATATTGGGCTGGGCATGGATGCAGAGGCAACCGGATACGAGAATATCTACCTCCGAGGGTTGTTCCTGGGAATATCACGGAAAGAAATCAAAAAACGGATTGACGATATAGCGAGTTTCACCGAACTGGGCGATTTCTTGCACTTACCAATCCGCACTTATTCCACGGGCATGCGGATGCGGCTGGCCTTTGCCATCTCGACCTCGGTGGAGCCGGACATCCTTCTGCTTGATGAAGGAATCGGAGCGGGTGACGCGGCTTTTGTCGAGAAGGCGAATCAGCGGATTCAGAGCTTCGCGAGTAGGGCCGGTATTATCGTGCTTGCCTCGCACTCTGAGGACTTGATTAGGCGAATTTGTCGTACTGCCATCCTGATGGAGCGTGGGCGCATCCTGGACGTTGGAGAAGTTGAGCCCATCCTCGAGCGGTATCGAGAAAGACTGGCACAGTAAGGTGATCTCTGTGGTAGCTGGGCTCGGTGGTAGTTCGGTAGCGGCACGCTTGGTCAAGCGGATGCCTTCGAACGCCGGACTGGACATAGTACCGTTGCTGGACCAGCTCCGGCGCGGGCGCGTTATTCTTCACCGAGTCATCACAGCCCATAAACTTCCCGGGTACGGCTGATCATGCGGTTCATCGCGAACCGTTCGTTGACGAAATTCGCTAAGTGTCCATCGGTCATGGCGATTTCCGCTCTGAGCATAAGAACCGCCGCTTGGGCGATAGCTTGAGCGTCAGGTTCTTCAACGTAGATACCAGTAGTGCCTTCTGCGATAGCCTCTCTCGCGCCGCCGCCGCCGGTCAGCACAACAGGGGTGCTGACGGCTTGGGCCTCGATCGCCACATTCGGTGTCCCCTCCCACTGCGACGTTAGCAAGAGTAAATC
>JBJYXA010000417.1:0-2053 GCA_046259705.1 Caldilineaceae bacterium | reverse complement strand
CGACCGAGGTGAAAGCGGAAGTCACATTCAGATGAATTTGAGGCTAGCTGCCCGATCAGCTCATGTCTCTTCAGCGTCGTTAGCTGCCAAGGCCCCTTGCCAAGGCCCCTATTACGCCGTGCTGTCTGCTTTGCCCAAAACGGTCACCCAGCTTGCCCCGGAAGCCACCCTCATCCTGGCCGTCTGGTGCCACTTTGCGACATGAGCGTAAGCAGGAATCTAGACGCAGCACCATTTCTAGAACGGCAGCTTTCGCCTACATTGTGCCATTTGCGCTAGACTACCCGACCGTCCGCTTACGCGCTCAAATCAGACCCTCACAAATGGAACGCTAACAGGGAAGGTAGCTATACAAATGGGAAGTCCCGTAGATCACCTCGTCTTTGCCACCAGAGACATAAACGAAGGGATTGGTCAGATGGAAGAATTACTTTCCTTGCCATCTGTTAGGGGCGGTAGTCATCCGGGTTTGGGCACTTGTAATGCCCATATAGCGTTGGGGCCACAATGCTATCTTGAGATCATCGGGCCAGATCCGAATCAGCCAGATTTCGTAGGTTCGAGACCGTTTGGTATAGATGGCATTGATAGTGCACAACTAATGAATTGGGCCGCGCGCAGAAACGGGCTGTCCGATTTCGTCCAAGCAGTTAGAGCGAAGGGTCTTAATCTTAGCGAAACATTTCCCCTGTCTAGGGTTACGGCAGAAGGGGATACTTTGGAATGGGAATTATCATACCAGCATGAATCGCCCCGGGAATTCCGGAGGCTCGTTAGTTTGAGTCAGGCCGCAATAGCTGACTCTTCCTCCTGGCGATAATACGCCATTTCCAGTTCCACCGGCGGGATATCGCCGATCGGTTTCAGCAGCCGCCGGTTGTTGAACCAGTCGACCCATTCCAATGTCGCGAACTCGACATCATCCACCGTCCGCCAGGGCCCGCGTGGACGAATGACCTCTGTCTTGTACAAGCCGTTGATGGTCTCGGCCAGAGCGTTATCGTAAGAATCGCCCCGGCTGCCCACTGAAGACTCCATACCGGCCTCCGCCAGCCGCTCGGAGTACTTGATCGACAGGTATTGACTGCCGCGGTCGCTATGGTGAATCACACCCTCGGCGCCACCACGGGCCCACACAGCCTGCTCCAGCGCATCCAGGACAAGGTCCGTGCGCATCGTGTTGGAGACCCGCCAACCGACGATGTGACGGGAAAACACATCGATGACGAAGGCCACGTAGGCAAAGCCGCGCCAAGTCGCCACGTAGGTGATATCCGCCACCCACAACTGGTTCGGGCGCTCCGCCACAAACCGCCGTTGTACCAGGTCGGCAGGCCGGTCCGCCCCGGTCTCCGGGATCGTCGTCCGGCAACCTTTGCCGCGCCTGGCGCCCTCCAGTCCCAGCCGCTTCATCAGGCGCTCTACCGTACAGCGGGCAACCTCGATGTCTTCGCGGTTTAGCTGCTTCCAGACCTTGTGGGCGCCGTAGACCCGGAAATTCTCCTCCCAGACCCGCTGAATATTCGGGCACAGCACATCATCGCTTTTGGCGCGGTCTGATCGGCGCTCCGGATGATTGCGCTTCGTCTTGTGGTCGTAGAAGGTGGACGGGGCAATCGGCAGCTGGCTACAGATCGGCTCGACCCCGTACTCATCCCGGTGCTCGTCGATAAACGACACCATCACTTCGGTCGGCGGTCGAGCTCCGCCTGGGCAAAATAGGCCGACGCCTTACGCAGGATCTCGTTGGCCCGCTTCAGCTCGCGGTTCTCCCGCTCCAATTCCTTGAGTCGTTCACGCTCGTCGCTGGTAACGCCATCGCGAATCCCCAGATCCTTCTCAGTCTGGCGCACCCACTGACGCAAGGTCTCCGCTGTGCAGCCCAGCTTGACTGCAATGGCGTTCATGGCCGACCACTCCGAATCGTACTCAGATTTATGGTCCAGCAGCATGCGGACCGCCCGTTCCCGGAACTCCGGGGAATACCGTTTTGATTTGCTCATAGCTCCATCCTCTCAAGATATGGAGCCTCCGACAAACCCGGGGCGATTCA
>JBJYXA010000416.1:0-2130 GCA_046259705.1 Caldilineaceae bacterium | reverse complement strand
AAGATATGGGACAGAACCTTTGGTCGGGATTCTGTACCATTCTACCGTCAGGAGGTATCTTCTCAATAAACTGGGGGAAACGCCCGGCAAGCCAAGCGCTTCCCATTTTTGGCATAAGCGAGTAAACTAGCGCCGCGATGTTGGAAAAGATAGACCTGAGCGGCATACAAGAAGAGAACGCCCGCCAACTGATCGAGCGGCTGCTGAACCTGATCGAAGACCTGAGTGCCGATTTGCGCGACGCGCAGGCCGAGACTCAGCGTTTGCGAGACGAGAACAACCGCCTGAAGGGCGAGCAAGGTAAGCCCAAAATCAAGGCCAACAAGCCGAAGCCGCCTCAGATTGATCACTCGTCGGAGAAAGAGCGACGCAAGCCCAAGCCACACAAGAAACGTCGCAAGAAGGCCACGATTCAGGTGCACCGGGAACAGACGTTGGAAGTGGACAAGGCCACCCTGCCAGCGGATGCCGAGTTCAAGGGTTACGAAGACGTTGTGGTACAAGATGTCGTGTTTCGTGCCGACAACGTGTGTTTCCGCAAAGAGAAGTATTGGGCGACTTCGACGGCACAGACCTACCTGGCTGAGCTGCCGCGTGGGTACGAGGGACAATTTGGACCGGGTGTCAAAGCATTGACGTTGACACTGTACTTCGGCGGCGGGATGAGCGAGCCGAAGATCCGGGAGTTGTACGAGAACGTGGGTGTGCAGATTTCGGCGGGTGCGCTGTCGAATCTGTTGATCAAGGATCAGGGGGCGTTTCACACCGAGAAGGACGCGGTTTACGAAGCAGGGTTGCGCAGCAGTCCCTGGCAGCACACGGACAACACCAGCACGCGGGTCAACGGACAGAATCAGCAGTGCCATATCGTGTGTAACCCGCTCTACACCATCTATTGCACGACCCCACGCAAGGATCGGCTGAGCGTTTTGGATGTGTTGCGCAACGGACGGCCGCGCATCTTCCGCCTGAACGACGAAGCGTTGGGCTATCTGGACGCTGTTCCCTTGTCGAAAGCGGCGCGCCACACCTTGCGGATCTGGCGCAGCGAGCGAGACCTGGATGAGACGGCGTTCCTGAACCGGCTGGACACACAGTTCCCGAACAAGAGAGCGCAGCAACGCCAGTCGATTTTGGGCGCGGCGGCAGTGGCGGCTTACCACGCCGAAGTGGGCGTGCCGATCGTGCGCTTGCTGGTGTGCGACGATGCGCCGCAGTTCAACTGGCTGACAGAAGAGATGGGGTTGTGCTGGATACACGAGGGACGCCATTACAAGAAGTTGACGCCAGTTGTCTCGCACCACCGGGAGCTGCTGGACGATTTTCTGAAGCAATTCTGGGACTTTTACGACCGGCTGTTGACATATCGACAGCATCCCAACCCAGAAGACTGTGTGCGACTGGAAGCCGAGTTTGACCGGCTGTTTGCGACGCGTACCGAATACGACGCTCTGGACGCTCGCATTGCGGCGACACGAGAAAAGAAAGCGTCCCTGTTGATGGTACTGCGACACCCGGAGATCCCGCTGCACAACAACCCGGCGGAACTGGAGGCGCGCCAACGGGTGCGCAAGCGCGACATCAGCTTTGGCCCGCGTACGCAAGATGGGACCGAAGCCTGGGACACGTTTATGAGCCTGGCTGCAACAACCAGGAAGTTGGGCATCAGTTTCTACGAGTACGTTCACGACCGCATTTCCAAAGTGAACCTGATTCCGTCGTTGGCAGACCTGATCGAAACACGCGCAGGTGAACTCGCGCTGGGCGCTTCGTGGGCCGCCGCTTAACTTGCCCACCAATTATTGAGAAGATACCACCAAAGGTTATATAACCTTCTACAGATGGTGGAGCAGCGATGTGTCCAAATTAGAATCTACACAATCGGTGGATTCGATAACACTCGACGACGCAAGGCAAGAAATCATCACTACGCAACTCACACAAGTGCTAGTGTTTTCAAAAGTCTTGTACATATGTGTTTTCACAACTATAGTAACAAGATTGGTGTCCAACGATTGGCGTGGGCCACAGCGCTGGGCAAGCGGGGTCGCCACTCTGGACAAGTATACTAGCAAAGCCAAAAAACCGCGATATAACGAGCGCCGAAGTCACCTTGGGCTTCAGTGAGTG
>JBJYXA010000415.1:7923-10786 GCA_046259705.1 Caldilineaceae bacterium | reverse complement strand
TCCGGCACCAGAACCAGGAACAGGTGCCACCGCGGCAGCATTTGCCGGTGCTTCGGGCGTGGGCGGCGCTTCCACCTCGGGCAGCGCGTCCAGTACGCTTCCCTGTGCAAGGAGAAGGTCGACAAAATCCGCCGATATCCAATTCTGGCCGTCCGCCGAAGCAGAACAACAAATCTGGAGCCAGGAACCGTCCGCATTGCGCCCTGAAACCGTCACTTCCTCAGCGCGCTCTACCTTCCCTGCGATAGAGTAAATTGTCCCAGGACCACTGCGCACGTTGACGACGTTCGCAGTCACAATGCCAGCGACTTCGCTACCTGCGTCTGCCTGCGATGCATCACGCACCGTGTCTTCGCCGTCTGGAGACGGGGTGGGCGTAGGCAACCTCAGCCCTGTGCCAACCCCGGGCGTTGGCGTCGGACTGCCTTTGACTGTATTGGGGCCGGTGCGCGGGCGCACCGGGATAGTGGGTACCTTGCGTTCTAGAAGTTGTGAGACCGCGCGAACCGCAGCTTCGGAATCCGCCCGCGTGGGCGCCGCATCGATCATTGACGTGGAGCTCGCAACCGGAGTTGGAGTTGAGTCTGTCGTTGGCCCCGGCGCTTCGGTTACACCAATCGTCACAACAGGGACAACGGTAACTGATCCGGCTGTCACATGGCTACGGCTGCAGCCCGCTAATGTCAAGAGAATCCATGAAAGGAGGACGATGTAGGGTATTGCTCTGCGCATGCTCGACCGCCTGAGGTCGTGTTGGGTTTTGCGTCATCATACGTGTGCGGGCGTGATGCGTCAATATCGCTTCCTGATACTCGAGTATTTGGCCTAACGCCGACAATTTATGCGCGCGCCGCACCCACAGTAGGCGGCGGATCTCCCGGGCCAATACACAACGTTAACACCCATACGATACGATGGATTCGTTGATTGAACCGCCGTTCAACCGTGCTGGTTTCTCAGCCAACCCAACTTGGAGTGCAGTCAATATGGGCAAATCTTCCAAAAGCGACGCCCGCCGACAAGTCCAGTTCGAGCGCGCCGAATATCACCGCCGCCTCAACTCCCTGTACGGTCATGACAACCTACAGCGCAATGTGTTTGGACGCCGTGTTGCGTTGCCCAGCGAAATCGCGCGTCAGGTACAGCACGCGCAAAGGCGGTCCGAACTGTAGGATCTCGCTCGTCGCTGAATACTTGCTAGACATTTGCCTGCCGTTCACGATGTAGCTGCTTGTCGATAAGACGTATGTAGCAGCGCTCGAGTCACGGGCATTTAGGTCTGATGGGTTTTCACACAGGGTGCGAATGTCGGGACGACGCAGTTTTGGGCTCTCGACTTGTGCGGCAGCGTATTCGATCCGGCAGATAATGCCATCGAGCGCTTCCCGATGTTGCGGCCGCCATCCTTGCGTATTTCGTTACTCCAGAGCGCATGTGAGACGGCTAATCGACCAGCTCATTGAGGACGTGGACCTGGTCTGCGTGCGGCCCAGTAATACGCTGCCAGTCGCTGCTGCTCATGAATGCTTTTCCGGATACAGAGAAAGCACTCCTTCCTCTGATGCGTGGCAGATACCGCGTTCCGTGATCAGTCCGGTCACGAGTCGCGCCGGCGTGACGTCGAACGCGTAATTGGCTGCTGGGCTGGTTTCCGGCGTCAACAGAACGGCCGTCATTTCGCCCTTGCTTAGTCCCGTGATAGTGCGAACCTCCGTGGCGTCCCGCTGCTCAATAGGTATCTCCTTCACCCCATCACGAATCTTCCAATCAAAGGTGGATGAGGGTAACGCGACGTAGAACGGTACGTCGTTGTCGTGCGCAGCCAAGGCCTTCAGATACGTGCCTATCTTGTTGGCCACATCACCGGTGTACGTCGTGCGGTCCGTTCCTGTAATTACGATATCCACCAACCCGTGCTGCATCAGGTGGCCGCCGGTATTGTCTGCGATGATCGTATGCGGTACGCCGTGTTCACCCAGTTCCCAGGCAGTCAGCCTGGCCCCCTGGTTGCGCGGCCGTGTCTCATCTACCCAGACATGTACTGGAATTTCCCTGTCATGAGCCGCGTAGATAGGTGCGGTAGCCGTGCCGTAATCTACGAAGGCCAGCCAGCCGGCGTTGCAGTGCGTCAGAACGTTGACCGTCTCACCACCCTTGCTACGGCTGATCTCGCTGATGAGGCGTACCCCATGTTCGCCGATGCGGCGGCAGAAGGCCGCGTCTTCATCGGCGATCTCCTGCGCTGTTCGCCGCGCCGTCTCGATTTTAGCCGGGACATCCCAATCGATCGCTCCGATCGCCACAAGCTGGCGTTCCACCGCCCACTCGAGGTTGACGGCTGTCGGTCGCGTGGCCATGAGCTGTTGCGCCGAACGCTGTAGCGATGCATCGAACGCGGCTTCGCAGGTGTCATCCGCCTCTAGCGCTGCCAAATACATGCCGTAACCCGCCGCGGCGCCAATGAGGCCGGCGCCACGCACATGCATGTCGCGAATTGCTGTACACATTTGGTCGACCGTCCTTACGTCCTCGATCACGAACCGGTGAGGTAAGAGTCTTTGGTCGATGATCTGTACGGTCGCCTGATCATCCGGGTGCGGCCAAATCGTACGATAATGCTTGTCGCCAACGTTCATAATTCGCTCCCAAGTGTTTCGCGATGTGTTAGGCAAGCACGATTAGGTGCATAGTTCGTGTGCAGACCTTAAATGCATCAGCCACAGAGCTCATGGAATAGCGATATGCGATATGTGATGGTGTACTCGAGGCCCAAATGAGGTAAGGTACGCCCGGAGAGATTCGAACTCCCGACACCTAGTTCCGAAGACTAGTGCTCTATCCGCTGAGCTACGGGCGCAGATTG
>JBJYXA010000415.1:0-7823 GCA_046259705.1 Caldilineaceae bacterium | reverse complement strand
TCCTTGCGCAGGCTCGCCAGTGTCTGTTCGCGGTCCCAGGGGCAGCCCACCGGAGAGCGCAGATGAGCCACCGTCTCCTGCAGGTCCGTGAAGTCCTGGCCCGCCGGCAGCGGTGGCACATAGACGCACGAAGATTCGCCAAAACCTTGCACTTCACCTAATACAGTAAGGATAACCTTGATTTGCGTTTCCTTCGCATCGCCATCATGCATGGGCATCACGACCACCTCGTGGTCTTCTGGATAGGCAGCCAGCAAGGTAGATCGAACCGCGCCGGCCACCTCGCGGTCGCACACGCGCAGGATAAGGAGCGGCCAACCCACGTTTATCGGTGGATAGTACTTTTCCGCTAGGAGGCAGGCGTCCATCACCTGAAAACCTTGCGAGGGATCCACCTCCAACCACTCCAACAGTTCGTCTAGTTTCTGCATGGTCGAGTCCATTCATTCGAAAAGGCAAGTTGTGCGTAAATACCACAGTCATGTGGTTCCAAGCGAAGGCGGCAAGGGCCGATAGCGACCGGTGGATTTGGTCTTTACACACATTGCCGGTACGCTAGGCGCGATATCCTGATTGCGCCGTCCTCTTCTTGTCAATCCAGACCGCCGGATGGTGATCCGCGGCGCCAGCACATGGAGTCTTCAGAGCCGATCCATGGCCAAATTGCCCCAATGGTATCATCAATCGCCAACATCGCAGAGTTGCGACGCACCCAAAGAGGTACGGACCGCTACCGTCACAGTTGTCGTGCCGGCCCGCAACGAGGCTGAGAACATCCTTCCCGTTCTAGTACGTGCCCGCCCTTTCGCGGACGAATTGCTGGTCGTCGACGGCAACAGCACCGACGGAACCCGTGAGATTGCCGTTGCATGTGGAGCACGCGTCATACGGGATGAAGGGCTAGGCAAAGGAGACGCCGTCCGCCAGGCCATCCGTGAAGCCGCCGGCGATATTCTGGTTTTTATGGACGCCGACGGTTCTCACGATCCGGACGACATTCCTGCTTTAGTACAACCGATACTTGACGGCAAAGCGGACCATGTGTCCGGCTCTCGTATGCTTGGCGGCAGTGATGAACTCCACGCTACCATACAGCAATTTGTACGGCTGTTCGGTAGCCAGATAATCACTCTCAGCATAAACTATACCCTCAATGTACGGCTGACGGACTGTCAAAACGGTTTTCGCGCCATTCGGCGTGATGTTGCCGCCGACCTTGGCCTGCAAGAGAATATCACGACCATCGAGCAGGAAATGATTATCAAGACCGTGCGACGCGGCTATCGAATGTCAGAGGTGGCCACTCACGAGTACATACGCGCCAACGGAGAATCGAATTTCCGCGTGGTAGACGTTTGGTCGCGCTATTTGTATAGTCTCGTCTACTATCTCTTCCTGTGGAAGCCTTCCGCCGGCAAGAGCCTGTAACACCTGGACCATCCATCTGCCATGAGTGACCGCGCAGGCACGCGCCCTTCCTTTCTCCATCGCGCTCCCGGGCGCACACATACCGTCCTCTGGGTCATCATAGGCATGTTTGTAGTGCTGGCGGCCGTCTATAGCGTCGTGGTCCCGCCGTTTGAGACGCCGGATGAGATTTGGCATTTTGCGTTCGTGCAGGCCTTGGCAGAGGGTGAAGGTCTGCCCGTTTCGGAAGCCAACACGCAGGCGATGTGGCGGCAACAGGGCGTGCAAGCTCCCGGATATTACATAGCGGCCGCAGCGATCACAGGATGGATCGACCAAAGTGACTTCCCAGGCATCTTTGCGCGTGCCAATCCTCACGCGGCTATCGGCGAACCCGGCGCCACATCAAATCGCAACTATCTGGTCCACCACCGCGATGAGAATTGGCCCTGGACTGGGTCCATTCTGGCGCTCCATATCACCAGACTCTTCTCCATCGCATTGGGCGCAATCACGCTTTGGGCAAGTTACCAAGCAGTGGCGCCCGTCATCGGCGTCGCGCAGGCGCTTGGCGGGTTGGCCGTATTCGCATTCATCCCGCAGTTCATATTCATCAGCGCCGCCGCCTCTAATGACAACGCAGTCAACGCGTTGGTCGCGCTTGTTCTCTGGCGGCTGGTCACCCTAGTCGTCCGGCCCGAACCTGGTCTGGTCTCGCAGTACGGCGCCCATTGGCGCCGCGATTTTCTCATTCTTGGTCTGCTTTTGGGCCTCGCACTGCTCTCGAAGCTTTCAGCGCTGGGGTTGGTAGGGCTTACAGGACTGGCCGTGTTCTACTGCGCATGGCGAGTACGTAGCCTCCGTCCTGTTCTCGAGGCAATTCTCTGGATCGGGATCCCGGTGGCAGCCATCGCAGGCTGGTGGTATGTCCGCAATTGGCGTCTGTACGGTGATCCGCTCGCGTGGAACATCTGGGAATCTAATATCCTACTGCGCGTCGATACGGCTTCGTGGCGCGCCATCGCCGCCGAATTCACGAGCCTGGAGCGTTCCTTCTGGGGGCTGTTCGGTTGGCTGAACCTGGCCTACCCGGAAGCCGTCTACCTGCTTTTGCGCGCTATCCTGTTGCTCATCGTGGTCGGCTGCGCTCTGGCTCTCGTGCGCTGGTTCGTGCACGGCCGAAAAGTGGAACAACGCTGGCTGGGCGGGTTGTTGCTCCTCGCATGGCTGATGATCCTTACGATTTCTTGGCTGCGATTCATGCGAATCGCGCCCGCCGCACAAGGCAGGTACTTCTTCCCAGCCGCGCCCACGCTTGTGCTGTTGATCGCCGTCGGCCTCCAAGCGTGGCGCGTATGGACATTGAACTGGCTCGTCGGCGGCCTTATGCTCGCGCTGAGCATCGCGACGCCATTTTGGATCATTGTGCCTGCCTACCAGCCGGCCGTCTCTGCAAACGTGTTAGGTGAGGACGCAGCGCCCAGCTTGACGCCAATTTCGGCAAACCTGGGCGATCATTTTGCGATCCTTGGGGTTGGCGCCATACCGGATCATCTTCAACCCGGGCAGGAAGCCACTGTTTTGGTCAAATGGCGCGCACGTAAACCGGCGACCACTGATTACTCGGTGTTCGTCCATCTCGTGGACGAGAATGGCTTGATCATCGCACAACAGGACACTATGCCAGGCAGCGGTCTTTATCCCACCAGCGAATGGCTTACGGACGAGACACGAATCGAGACGTACACGGTTGAGATACCGACCGGTGCGTACACGCCTAACCGCGGAAGTTGGGTGGTGGGAATGTACGACTCAGCCACCGGCGAGCGTCTTCCCGTCCTTCCTGGCAGCACCGCCGTCCAGCCCTCAGACGTCGAGCTTCTGGCTGATTCAGTGCGTTTCGGGGAAGTCGTCATCTCCACGCCGCCCGGATCCGTACCCAATCCGCTCGATGCCAGGTTCCGAGACAACATGACGCTGAAAGGTTACGAACTGAGCAGCAGGCAGCTTATTCCTGGTGAGGAACTCCAGATACTACTATACTGGACGGCGCGCGGTTCCGTCGCGCAAGATTATGTCTCGTTCGTGCACCTTTTGGACGCGGATCAAAATATGGTTGCCGGTCATGATGACCGGCTGGATCCGGTGACTTCGACCTGGTCCACCGGGGAGACATTGGTTGACAGGCACAGTTTGATCGTGCCTGAAAGCGCAGTGCCTGGAGTATATCATCTGGAGGTTGGGCTCTACACCAGGCCGGACTTCGACCGTCTGCAACTGGAGACTGCTACTGGAGCGGAAGGCGCCGATCGTCTATTGTTGGGACCGCTCCAGGTGTCACTTCGTTAACAACCTGGCAACCTAGGTACGACTTTGGATGAACGCCTCGAGCAGCACAAGGAGGAGGATCGTCACCACGAAAAAGGGTGCATCCAACATGCCGCGATAGGCCAGCGTCAGGATGAAGCCGGTGCCCAGCGAAATCAGAAATCCTTGGCGCAGGGCCACTGCAGGTTCCGGCACGCGCGTCGCTCCCGATGCGCCCGCGAGGCCGGGCCAGCGCTTGTGAAGCGTGAGCGCCAGCAGCATGCCTATTCCGCCGGCAAGCACCATCGCTGACACCAGCGCCATAAGCAGCGCGGCCGAATTCGGCTCGCCGCTCGCCAGTTCAGGCGGCACAGACGTGACCACAAAAATCAGTAGTCCGCCGCCCAGCAATACGCCGGCGCTCGATAGACCAACTGCCTGCGCGCGTGTCATAGTAGGTCGCAGTGTATCACCCGTGACGATCCAAAACCAAACGCCGCCTATGTGACATGGCTGTCATCTGTTGAGGCCAATCAACCCGGGACGCGCCTCTTCTATTGTGGTATAATCTTGCTTTGAGGAAGGACATAGACTAGACTCGGTCAATAGAATATATCGGGTCAGAGAGTTCCAAGGAGATGCCATTATTATGGCCCGCAAACGCAAGTTCTCAACCAGCGAGAAAGCATTTTACATCCTCAGTCTTCTGATTGTTGCTAGTATGGTCATTGGGCTGTTCGCCGTCGCACTCAACCCCGGCTAATCTACCACCGTATCGCCTGTGGGCGCCAGACTTCAAGAAGCAGAAGGGGACGCCAGCTCTGGCGCCCGTGCGAGCGAACGGCAGGGTCTGTATTTCGTCATAGTCGCGGTTTTCTTCTTCAGCACGAGCCCAGTTCTTACTCGCTGGGCTGCGGATAGCCTAAGCGCCTTTGAAATCACATTCTGGCGAATGTTTTTCGCCGCGCTCCTCATATTGGGGCTTGCGGTGGCGCGTCGTGAACGATTGCCGAGGCCGGAACGCTGGTCTTTGTTCCTCGTCTTTGGCTTAATTGCAGCGCTTCACTTCGGCCTATATATCGGTTCGCTGAACTATACGACCATTGCCCACAGCCTCGCCATTGTCTACACGGCGCCAATCTTTGTCGCTCTCTTTTCCTGGGTATTCCTAGGTGAAGGCTTGAGCCGCCGCCAGTGGCTGGGGACGACAATCGCCGTGGCAGGCGTGGCGGTTCTAGCCGGCTTCGAACCACACATGACGTCCTCGATGGCTGCCGGCGACCTTCTCGCTTTGGGCAGTGCTGTCTGCTTCGGTCTGTACAGCGTTGCAGGGCGCAGCCAGCGGCATCACTACAGCTTGTTCGCGTACGCTGGTACGGTTTATGCAGTTGCTGCCATATGGCTACTGCCCGCTGCCGCGGTGAGCTACTCTCCTGGTGGCTATACAGCACGCTCCATCGCAAGCGTACTGGCGCTGGGTCTTCTACCGCTCGCGCTGGGCCACACACTGTATAATGCCGCGTTGAGGCGTACAAGCGCTACCTCGGTTAATTTGATCGCAACACAGGAGGTTACCGGCGGCATAATTTTGGGTGTTCTGCTGCTCCACGAGATACCTACAGCAAATAGCTTGATCGGCGCATTCATCACCTTGATCGGCATCATCATCGTCGTTCTATAGATCACCCTTTCTGGAAAGCATTGACATCATGCCAGCGGGCTCACGACTCCAACTATTCCCTATTACGACTTCTATCCGTCCGGGTATTCAAGGTGATCAACTGACTATCGCCGGCCTTTCGCTAGAGCGGCTTGCGGATGAATTCGGTACGCCGCTCTATGTGTATGACCAGGCCACCATGGACGATGCTCTTGCCCAGTATCGTCGTGCACTTGCCGCCTACTATCCCGGCGAATCCGGCATTACATTCGCGGGCAAAGCATTTCTCTGCCTTGCCCTCGCCCAATGGGCGGCGCGACGCGACCTTTGGCTCGACTGCACTGGTCGCACCGAGCTGCACATAGCCGCCACGGCCGGCGTGGAGCGGTCGCGAATCCTCGTGCACGGCGTAAACAAGAGCGACGCCGATCTTGACGCCGCCGTTTCTTCAGCGTGCGTCATCGTAGTAGACAATCTGAGCGAGCTAGAGCGGCTGAAGCCGCGTCTACTTGGGCAACCGACCGAAGAACAGCCGGTACTATGGATCCGTATCCGCCCCGGCTATGCGGTGGATACTCATGCCTACAATCAGACGGGGCAAGAAGACAGCAAGTTCGGTATGAATGCTCGTGAGGCCGAAGAGGCCGTACGTATTTGCCTCGAACACGGTCTACGACTGACCGGCATTCACTTTCACCAAGGATCTCATTTTCATGATCCGGCGCCGATCAGCCCAGCCATCGACAAAGCGCTGGACCTTATCGCGTCTCTACGAAGCGAATCAGGCTGGACGCCTGCTTCATTCAGCAACGGAGGCGGTTGGGGCGTGCCCTATCACGAGGATGACCTGCCACATCCCTCGATCGATGACTATGTCCGCTACCTGGGGGACCATCTGGTGGAAGCCTGCCGAAGGCGTGACTTGCCGTTGCCGCACCTGCATATCGAGCCCGGCCGCAGCATCATTGCCCGCGCCGGCGTCGCGCTTTATCGAGTGGGGACCGTAAAGACAACGCAGCATCGGCGCTGGCTTCTTATCGACGGTGGGCTGGCCGACAACCCTCGGACTGCTTTATATGCTGCGCGTTATTCCGCGCTTCCTGTTCTGAATCCCGATCGCCCCGATTTTGGACCGGCGTGGATCGCCGGACCGTACTGTGAAAGTGGAGACATCCTCATCGAGAGTCTACCGATGCCTGCGGTGAATCCCGGAGAATTACTGGCTGTCCCAGTAAGTGGAGCCTATCAGTTGGCATTGGGGAGCAATTACAATGGAGCGTGCAAACCTGCCGTCGTCTGGGTGACGAATTCAGGCGCGTATCTCATTCAGCGTCGGCAAGTGCCCGAAGATCTCATTGCACGGGATGTGCGGCTGCCTGATGAATAGCGCGCCGAGCCGTTTGTTGAGCCGGTGGCCGCGGTAGCGGCACTGACCAACTCAGTGAGGTGCTATTTGCTTGCCGGTACCTTCACATTCTGAAGGCGTAGAAGCTCGCGGACGACGTCGTCGATGCGACGTTTATAGCGCAATAGTTCTCGACGACATTCCACCTCCGCCGGCATCTCCGCCTTAAATGTGCGTAGCGACTCCTCCAGTTCCGTATCCACTTTTACCACGCTGGTATTGATCGGCCGACCACGTAGGAATTCACGCATTTCACCGGCGATGGCCATATCGTAGTGCGTTAAGTCATTGTGTAGTTCCACGAGTCGATCCGAAGCAATGGCCGGCATCGGCATCGATCGTAACGTCTCCCATGCTCGATTCAGCTTGCGTCGGTACACAGCGCTACCGTCCCATAGGTTGCAGGTTTGAACGCCGATACTGCACCGGCGCTTTAGCAATGTGTGGCTGTGGACGTACAGCGGGGTAGGAAAGCATCAATCACACGGATGCCACACGTGCGATTATAACAGGCGTGGAATCCGTGAAGGAAATATGAGAGGGTCGAATTTGCAGTTCGCAGAAGTCGGACGCTCCGAAACCCCTGTTCGTGACGGGGTCCCTGGATGATCAACGAGTAGGCTTCAGTAGCCATGAAGACCGAAAGGAGAGGAAGATTTCTGGCATAGCTTCGCTTGCGCACGCAACTAAGATCCGTGATCGCATAGACGTGAAAAATGGGTCTTGACAGAACAGAACAAATGAGCTATATTGCAGAGCATAGAACATCTGTTTCTGGTCCATCCACCAGCGACCAACAGCCTGATGGCAAATTAGGGAAGTTTTCAGCGCTGCCGGGCAGCGATCTAGGAGGAATGACTTCGATGGCGAATACGGATGCAGACGGCAAGACGAAAGCACTCGATACTACGCTTTCCAACCTAAACAAGAAGTACGGCGACGGTTGCATCATGAAGCTGGGAGATGCCGCTCAATTGCGCGTCGAGTCGATTCCCACGGGCAGCCTAAGCCTGGATATAGCGCTAGGGGTCGGTGGGATACCGC
>JBJYXA010000414.1:0-22075 GCA_046259705.1 Caldilineaceae bacterium | reverse complement strand
CATTTGCCGTCCGGGCGACCGGCGTGTATGGTGTTGCGCGGCCCATAGAACGTTCCAAGTGGTGGAGCTTAGTCGGGAAGGCGCTGAATGGCGACGATATTGGGCCCCCGCGCGGGGGCACGGAGGTATTCGGCGGCGACGTGGCCAGAATCGTGTGGGCGTTGTTGAGCCGTTCACTGCCCGATGTGGACATTGTACATGCCAGTGACCTATATGTCACGAACGCCGAAATCGCGCGAAAAGCAAGGCGGCTTGCGGGCCTAAGCGAGTGCGGTTACCCGGAGTCGCCCTCTGCCCCGCGCAACCCGCTGGAATGTCGCAACCTGCATCGCTTGGGAATCAAGCTGGGCGGCGTCGCTGCACTGGAAGCCACCATAGAGCGGTTGGTAGAAGCAACACGCCAATCGAAGACGGTTGGCGAGCTGCCAAGCGATCATTGTTAGGCCGGCTGCATAGGCGCGGCCGGCGGGAAGCCGACCTAGCGCCGGCAGATTCTTACCCAATCTACGCAAGCCACCGCCTGCCAGAAAACGTGAAATAGCTACGAGACTTAATTAGAACAGCACAGAATTGCGGAGGATTCCATGCGAGTGATGATTATCGGTGGCGACGGATATTGCGGTTTCGCCACCGCCATGTACCTGTCCAAAAAGGGCCACGATGTAGCCATTCTGGATAACTTGATACGCCGGCACTGGGACAACGAGCTGGGCATAGCGTCGCTTACGCCCATTTCGTCGCCGCAGCGGCGGGTGGAGCGTTGGTACGAACTCACGGGACAGCAGATTCCATTTTACATGGGCAGCGTAGTCGACTATCCGTTCCTCATCGAGTCCCTGCGCGAATTTGGTCCCGATGCTATCGTTCATTTCGGTGAGCAGCGTTCGGCGCCGTTCTCCATGATCGACCGGCACCATGCGGTGCAGACCCAAGTAGACAATGTATCGGGCACGCTGAATCTGTTGTACGCGATGAGGGACGAGTTTCCCGATGCGCATCTAGTCAAGCTGGGCACGATGGGCGAATACGGAACGCCCAACATCGACATCGAGGAAGGCTACTTCACGGTCGAGTACAACGGACGCACCGATACCCTGCCGTTCCCCAGGCAACCGGGCTCGTTCTATCATCTGTCCAAAGTTCATGACAGCAACAACATCATGTTTGCGTCACGGATCTGGGATCTGAGCACGACAGATCTCAACCAAGGCGTCGTCTACGGTGTACACACGGACGAGACGCTGGAACTTGAAGATGAAGTGCTGGTGAACCGGTTGGATTACGATGAAACGTTCGGCACAGTGCTCAATCGATTTTGCATCCAGGCCGCGGTCGGGCACCCATTGACCGTATACGGTAAGGGCGGACAAACACGCGGGTTCATCGACATCCGTGACACGGTACGCTGCATCGAGCTCGCCATCGACAATCCGGCGCCTAAGGGAAAAATGCGCGTATTCAACCAGATTACGGAGCAGTTCAGTGTGCTGCAGCTCGCCGAGCGGGTGAAGCATGCGGGCGAGTCATTGGGACTCGAGGTAAACATCCAACATGTGGACAATCCGCGTATCGAGGCGGAAGAGCATTACTACAATGTGACTCATACGAAGCTGCCGGAGTTGGGGCTGGAGCCGCACAACCTGAGCGATTCCTTGTTGGATAGCCTGCTGAACGTGGCCATCCATTACAAGGACCGCGCCGACCCCAAACACATTGCCCCTGTAACCAAGTGGTCGGTGGGCCGCATTTCTGGCTAGCCACCCGTGCACAATGAGCGTTAATCACAAATCCGCCGGCGAATATCTTGCCGGCGGATTTAGTTTGTTGCGGGCTTTGCCCTATTCGGGAGTATCGTCACGGCTCCTCGCTGCGCTGTTTATCGCCGCAGCGAGAACTGTTCTCGTCGCCAATGGGACGCCCAAATTTGCCGCCGAACTGAGCCGATAGTCCTTATGCGGCGCCGGCCGCGACGCTCTCGTTCCAGTCTCTTGCCATTATGTCAATCAGAATGCGCGATGCATCTTCCACCACCCAGGTGCATTTCTTGCCAGGGATGCGCACGTCGTCACATTTGGTGGCGCCAAACCGTTCGATGAAGCGGTTGCGGAAAGCGGCCGCAGCGGCCAGACTCGCCGCATCATCTGCATCGGCACTCACGCGACCGTAGCGGTCGCCGATGAGCATGATGCCGGCGCTCACGGCGCCGCAAAGCTCATCATGTGAACTGGCAACGCCGCCGCAGAAGGCGTTCGACATACGAAGCGCCTGGTCGCTGATCGAGCCAAATTCATGCTCGCCGACCGCGAGCAGAAGCGCCTCCGATCAGTGATAGCCTCCGTTCAGCAACTCTGCGGCGCGGCGAGCCGCCAACTCTCTTCCCGTGTCGTCTTGTACGCTCATATTCGCCTCGCGTTGGATTCCGGAAGTGGCGTCTATTGATGATTGAAATGCGCAAATGCGTCAGCGCCAAAAAGCTCAGCGACGCAATGCGACGGAAGCAGCCTCAAGCCTGAGGCTGTGCCAAGGTTCCCGCATCGTGCTGAACGCTTGCCGCCAGCAATTCCGCCATCGTGACTATATCATTATCGGCCACATAGTGATGTGTAGGCAAAGTGAGGAGACAGCTTGCCACGTGTTCTGCGCCCGGGTAGACGCCATCTGCGTAGTCAGGGAATTGAGTAGCTAGGCTCTTGCGGTACATTTTTCCGGCGCCGATGCCCGCACTTTGGAGTTGCCGGAAGGCGGCTTCACGCACAGCGTCGGAGTCGAACACAATGGGGAAACGCAGGAATATGGGCTCCGGCGCGCTACTTTCCACCCCGGCTGACCGGTCTATCTGCTTAAGGCGGGCGCCAGGCAGGTGGATGTTAGGGATCGCTTGCAGGGCTTCTAGAAGCTGTTCACCGTGCTCGCGCCGTACAGCGTTGTTCGTGTCGAGTTGAGGCAGGAGCGCCATTCCTGCCGCGGCTTGCGCCGCGGACAGACTCATCTGTGCGTATCCCCAGCTCGCCTCATTCTCGCCTACGCGTTGTGCGCCGAGTCGAGCTGCAAGCCACCAGCCGCTGGGATGAAAGGCAGCGTTCATGAGGCTCAAGCGAACGGCGGCCATCGTGGACCTGAAGCCGGAAGACTCTGGCAAGTCTTTCCATGCACGCCGAAGCAGCTGCGCGGCAGTCTCGCTCGTCGTGCAAACAAATCCACCGCCTCCCGTCGACAAGGGCTTGCCTGGTCCCAAACTGAACAAGCCAAAATCAGAGGCCGTACCGACCAATCGACCATCCAACTTAGCCCCCATGGACTGCGCCGCATCCTCGATGACGAGCGCCCCACATTGGTGCGCAATCGATATCGCGTCCCGAAGTGGATGCGGAATGCCAAAGGGATGAACGACCACGACGGCAAGCGTAAGCGGCGAAACCGCGATGGCAAGTTCACTGGTGTTGTACGTGAGTGTGTACGGACCGATGTCGACGAAGCGGGGGCGCAGTCCAGCGTCGATCACGACCTTGGCCACAGAAGGGCAGGTGTATGCCGGAAGCACGACCTCCGTTCGCTCCGGGTTGGGCGTCCCGTCGCGCAGGGTGGTCAACAGCATATACAGGGCGGTTCGCCCGGAAGCGGCGAGGAAACAAGCCGGAACATCCAGATAACCTTCCAGAGCCGATCGGAAGCGGGTCACATCGGAAGGCTGTGCAGCGTAGGATGCCCGCTGCGCCGCCCAGTTTACTTCTGTTGCCGTTGGTGGCAGATGCCGGAACATGTCGGACACGCAGTTCTTGGGTCTGCTATTCCATGCGCGCGACAACAGGCATGGCTATACGCAGACCCAACGCATAGACTAATGAGATCGCGGCGCCCAGGCCAAGCGCCAAAGGTAATCCAATATAGACTGCCAACGACCCGACGACCACGTTGCTCATGGTGTCAGCGCCGGCGTGAAGCTGGCTGTAGATTGTCATGACTCTGCCGCGCACGCGATTGTCTGTATGAATCTGAACCAGCGTGATTGCCATGCTCTGCAGGATGAGCAATGTAAGGCCGATAAGCACAAGCATCGCGCTTGCGAGCCACAGACTCTTCGTAAAGGCAAAGGCAAGCACGGCCAAGGGCAGCGCGATACTGGCAACCGTCAGTGTGCGTCCGCGTCCGAGCGAATCGAGCCTAGCGACGGCGAAGGTGCCCAGGACGGAACCCAGTGCTCCTGCGGCCAGCAGGATGCCGAGACCGATCGAACCGGCCTGCGCCACATCTTGGGCAAACGCAGGCATCATGCCAAAAACGGGATAGGCGAGACCGCCGACCAAGGCCATGAGGCTCATTACGGCGAGGACGTCCGGCTGTCGCAGCAGAGCCACCACCCCACCCCAAATGGCCTGGCGAAATGGCGGCCGCTCTTCCTGTACGTCCGCGATTTGCTCTGCCGGGACATCGGGCACCCGGATCAAGAGCAGCGCCGCGATCGGCGCGAGATAGGTAAGCGAATTGAGGATCATGGTTGGGCCGGCGCCCACCGCGGCTATCAGTACGCCGGCCAGCGCATACCCGATCAGGCTGGACATGTTGAAGACGGTGGCATTCAATGCGACGGCGTTGGATAGATCGCCCTCGTCCACCAGCTCCACCAGAAACGCGCGTCGAGCCGGGTGATCGATGGCCAGGATAGAGCCGAAGACAAAATAGAGCAAGATGACTTGCCAGATATGGATATCGCCGCGCACGGCCAGCAGCCCGAATATGGCGGCCTGCAACATCAGCCCCATTTGGGTTACAAGGATGAGTTTGCGCCGAGGTACACGGTCGATGAGTACGCCGCCTGCCAACGAGATCGGAAGCACGGGCAACAACGCCAGAAATCCCACCGCGCCCAACCAGAATGTCGATCCCGTTATCGCATAGATCAGCCAACCTTCCGCCACGACCTGGACGGATGTCCCCACGACGGAGATAAGCTGGCCAAACCAGAAGAGTCGAAAGTTGCGAGAACGGAGTGCCGGTGCGACCGAAAACAGGGCCGCCATCAGTCCGCGTGAGATGCTCTGTGCGCTCTGCACAGGGGCGGCATGATGGCCGGAAACGGCGGCAGGAGTGCTTTCGGCGTCGGCTGTCACGGCTACCTAACGAGTTCGAGTCGACTGAAACGCGTAGAGCACCAACGTCGCCAGCAGACTGGCGGCTACAATTGCCAAAGCTGCAAGGCCGCCCGCAAACATCCAGCGACCCTGTGTATCTGACTCTTGCGATGCGTCTGCAGGCGTGGCGGCGGATGCAGGCATGGCGGTGGCGGCCGAAGTTCGTCGCGGCGCAGACGTGGCGGTGGGCAGCGCCACTGCCTGGGCCGGCCTCGAAGTGGGCCTGGATTGTGGCGACGGCGTGGGCAGCGCAGGCGCGGACGTTACGGGGGTCGCGGGACGAAGCTCAGCGACGAGCGCCTCCGCAATCTCTGTAGATTCTTCGCTGGTCAGGATGGAAACGCCGTCCAAACTATCCTCCATGGACTTCACCAGGTCAGCGATTTCCACCGGGTCACCTTCAGTACGCACCTGAACGCTGATCTCCAGGTCAGGATTTGCCGCGCGCAGCTGGGCAACGAGGGGTACTACAAACTCGCGCACAACGTCCGGTTCTGTCTGTGCGCGCTGTATCTGCAAGACGAACATGTCCACATACGGAGCCATGGCAACGCCGTCATTGAGCGCAAATGCACGGTCCGGACCTAATGCAAGCTCGAGCCCATACTCATCGGCCAAAGCTCTCATGCGCCGTACACTTCCGACCGGGTCCGCCTGTTCGTCAGGCCGATTCGCAGGGCCATGCTCCAGGTTATAGCCGACAATGTCCATCTTGTCTGCCAAGCGTGGAAGCAGCTGCTCCGCGTCGGCCACATTCTTGAAGACAACCAAGCGGCGGCCCACGTGCACGTTCTCCAGCAGATCGATCTGGCTGAAGTGGTCTACTCGGGCGATATCTTGCGATGTCGCGTTCTCGTTGAACCAGTCCAGCAACTTGCCGCCCATGCTCATGTCCAACCACAAGGCGGGCGGTTCTTCATTCTCGGTTGCGGCCTGCGAAGATGCTACGTCCTTGGAATCCTGTTGCTTTGACGCGGGTTGTACACGCCGCAACTGAGACGGCTTCTGTTCGACTGACCGAAGTTGCACGCTTCCGTCACTCACGGCGGCAGGCGCGACGTCCTCCAAACCCTGAGCCAAGCTAGCCTGCATACAGCCTGACAGGGAAAGCACAAACATGGCCAACAATGCTAAGAATCTCGTCATACCCTATACCGCCATTCAGCTTACGGTCCCGTTTAGTGGTTCGTTCGCCAACTACTTGTCATCGTGTTCGCACTGCGCTCGCACAGCAACGGCCCGCCTACCGGTTACGAATCACGCGCACACGACCGGCAGGTACGCCTGGCCGCAGCTCCGAGGCGTCGACGAAGGTGCGATTGGCGCTGCGCGTATCTCCCGACTCACGGTGCAGGTCGCCGAGCGCAAGCATTGCCGAAAGCAATCCCGGCTCCTTGGCCAGCGCCAGCTCAAGATCACCCTTGGCTTCGTCCATTCGGTCCAGGCTACTGTAGACGTCAGCACGCGCGACCAGCGTATCCGTGCTGGGAGACAGCTTGGCAGCCTTGTCCAGATAGGCCAGTGCATTATCAGTATCTCCCTGGTCGGCCCACAGCGACGCCATTGCCGTCAGCACGGCGCCACTCGCCGGCATGGAGCGCAACGCCGCCTCGTATACCGCCTCTGCGTCGTCCCACCGTTCTTGGCCACGATACAGTTTGCCTAGAGCCAAAGCTGCATCGGGTTCAGACGGACGCAACAGGATCGCGGCCTTGTACGCCTCCTCTGCGTCTGCAGGACGATCGACTGCCTCGTATCCGCCACCTTCCGCAATCAAGAAACTGGCATTGGCCGGTTCGAGTTCCACCGCGAGCTCGTATTGCTCCAGCGCGTCATCTACTCTTTCGACGCGCAGATAATGGTCGCCCAACGATCGGTGGACAGCTGCGTCCTCCGGGTGTCTCGACAAGAAGCCAGTATACCATTGCTCGGCGCCTTCCTGAGTGGCGCTCGAGCGTTGCACCTGTGAATCAAGATATAGCCCCATGGCGACCGCGAGGGCGGAATTATCTCCGAGCTTGGCCATGCCTTGCTCGAGAATGTCCTTCGCGTCTCCCGGGTTGCCTTGCTGAATATAGATATCGGCGAGTGCGGCATATAACAGGGCCGGCTGTTTTGCGCGTGCGAGTCCCGAGCGCAAGGATTTCTCACCCGCGTCCAGGTTGGCCTGATTGTTGAGCAGTTCAGCCACGCGCAGATAGTATTCAGTCTCCGAAGGCGCCAATGCGACAGCCTGGCGGTAGGCAGAGAGTGCGGCCTGCGGCCTGCCCTGGTCGACGTAAAGCTCGCCCAGCTCAGCCGACAGACGAGCATCGGCCAGACTCTTGCGCGATGCATCGAGCAGTGTGCCCAGCGCCTCCGTGTAGTGCCCCGTGGCGCGCTGGATACGAGCCAGGCGCAACAGCATTTCCACGTTTTGTGGCTCGGCCTTAAGCCAATCCTGCGCATAGCCCAACGCGGTCTCGTACTGCCCGTATTTGGATAGCAGATCGATGAGCACCAAGGTGACGGCTTCGCTGTTAGGCTGGAGGTCACGTGCTCGGCGGAACCACGAAAAAGCGCGTTCCTCATTGCCCAGCCGCTGCTCCAACACACCTGATTGGATAAAGGCATTGACGGATTCACCGTCGGTCTCCAGTGCTGTCGCCAGCAACGGCCTGGCCTCATCATAGCGCGCCTGCTCGATGAGCAGTGCGGCGAGGTCGACGTAGGCATCCGGGTCACCTGGGTTCAGGCTGATCGTCTTGCGGTAATTTTCCTCAGCTTCGGACCAGGCGCGATTGGCGCCTTGCGCCCTGGCGAGTGCGGTCGTGGCGCGAGCATTGCCTGGATGCGATTCTGCGGTGGCGGCAAGAATTGCATAGGCATCGTCGTCTAATCCTCGTTCCGACAATGCTTCAGCGAGGGCAATTTGAGCCTCGACATAGCCTGGAGCGATGTCGACGGCGGTACGTAGCTGCGCAAGCGCCTCGTCTTGTTGGCCGGTTTCCTCAAGTGCACGAGCCAGCCCAATCCGCGCTTGGGGCCACCAATCGTCGAGGTTGCTTGCATTGCGGTAGGCCTCCGTCGCCAGCACCGGCTGGCCCTGCAGCAGATATAGGTCGCCCTGACCTTTGTAGTACCGCGCCAGATCGACCGGGTACCAACCGGCCTGTGTGCCCTTATCGATTGCCTTTTGATACAGCAAGGCGATATCGGGAGCGTCGTTGCCGGACTCCGTCAGTTGCGTGAGCAGCCCCAGCAGAGCTGCGCCCTCACCGCCTTCGAAAACGATCCCGTCTGACTGCATTAGCTCGGCGATAAGGCGTTCGGCCGCGTCGATGGAACTGCTATCGGCTACGGCCGTTGCGTCAGCATCGGAGTCAAAGGACAAATCGCTCGACACTGCGTCCGGCGTCAATTTACCTAGCCCCGTGTACCCCTTGGCTTCTGCCGCGCTGGCTGTCTGCTCCAACGAGATAGAGAGCGCCTCGTCCATCAGGGCTGCGGCGGCGGTAGCGTTGCCCTGTGCTTCCAGGAGGTCGGCCAGGCGAACATAGGCATTGGCAAAATCGCCATCGACTTCCATTGCCCGCTGGTATGCTTGCGCGGCCCCATCAGCGTCGCCGCGGCGACGGAGCGCATCTCCGTATGTGGCATGTGTCCAAGGCACATCAGGCGCCGCGGCAACGGCAGCGCTGTAGTAGTTCATCGCTGGTTCCAGCTGCCCGCGGTCTTCACTTACGGAGGCGAGACGGATCAAGGCAAACGCGCGACCGGTGTTTGTGGAACGCGGGTTGGTGCCACTGGCGGTCGACGTCCGTTCCATCTTGTCCAGCGCTGCCTGATAGGCTTCGATTGCAGCTTCCGTGTCGCCACGCTGCTGATATTGATCGCCCAGGGCCAGGGCTAGCGCGGCCTCGTCCGGGTTGGCGCGAATCGCCGTCTGCAGCAGCTCGAGGACGTCGTCCTGCTTGCCGCCCTGCTGCCGGAACTGGTTGGTAAGCCGCAGATAGAGCTGGACTTGTGTCGGATCCAGACTGAACGCTTGCATATAGGCGTCTGTTGCTGCTAGCGCCAGTCCCAGCTGGCCGTACACGTCGCCCAGGAGGCCATAGGCGAGGGCGTTCTCGGGTTGTAGCTTCAAAACACGCAGCACCTGGTCCTTGGCCTCTTCCAGCAGGCCATCGTCCGCCTGCGCCTGCGCCAGAATCAGCCGCATCTCGGCGGACTCCTGGCCCGTCACATCGAGGATACGGATGGCGCGCCGCAGATCACGGATGGATTCGTCAAATTTCCCTTGCGCCGAACTCACGTCGGCAGACATGCGCAGCACCTCTGTAGAAAGCGGCCGCTGCATGCGCATGATGCCCAAAAGCGCTTCGGCCTCGTCGAAGCGTTCTTCTTCCTGATAGGCGCTCACCAACATGAGCTGATTCGCCTCGCTCGGCTGGAGGTCTACGGCTTCTTCGTAATACTCGATGGCCTTATCCGTGCGGCCGCGCTGCCGCCACATGTCGGCCTGTGCGACCAGCCGCGCCGATGCATCAGGCAAGTTCTGGTTAGCTACGGCGGCGGCGTACTGTTCGGCCGCACAGGTGTCCCGGCCGGCGCTGAAGCACACGTCGCCAAGGGCGGTATGGAAGCGGGAGATCTGTGGAGCCATTTGCTGGGCGGCATCATACTCGGCTATCGCCCGATCCAACTGTCCCATGTCACGGTAGATGTTGCCCAAACGGTAGTTGACGACGGGCAAATCGGCGCGACGGAGAATTTCCTCGTAATGCGAAATGGCCGACGCGAATTCACCGCGCGCCTGGGAGATTTCTGCCAAACCGGCCAGCGCAAGCAGATTGTCGGGGTCCAGTTCAAGCGCCTTCTCATACAGCGCGTCCGCCGTATCCCACTGGCGCTGGGCGAGCGCGGAATTGCCCTCGACCACGGGCACCGTCGTTGGCAGTTGGCGCACCTGATAGAGCGAATAGGACTGGTCATCGATAATCCACTCGAACCAGTCCGTCGCCAGCTGCATTTGGATGTCGAGGTCGCTGCCGCTGGCCGCGATCACGTAGCCGACATCGTAGCGATTCAAGACTTCGATGGCATCCTCTGTCAGATACCGCGAGCGGAAAAAGGTGTCCTGGTCTATCAGCCGCTGCAGCGCCTCTTGCTGCCTATCCGCAGGGAAGATCTCGCTGGTAGTCGGCATCCGGTGCGCCACAATATTCGCGTTCGCCGCATAGGCCGGAATCACAACGCTCAGATCCTGGTCTGCCAGCACCGTCGCGGACCCCAATGTGGAAGTCTTGCGGTCGAGTTCCGCCAGCAGGTGGTCGGGCGTAGGAAAGTAGTATGGATAGCCTGCACGCTCCTGCAAAGCAGAGAGATTATGCGCCGCGGCAGGGGAAAGCACGGCAGCGGCGAGTACGATCATGCTGAGCGAGGCGTACTGCAGCGAGCGTGACGTGGCAGACCGCTGCTGCGCCGGCGTTCTGGAGAATATCCGTTTGAGGAACTGAATCACACGAGGCAGCAGCCGATCGCCTGCCATGGCGATGATCAGTGCATAGGGTATCATCCAAACGAAGCGCCACAATATCCAAGGCATGACCAGCGCACCGATGAGTGGCGTAAGCCAAGGATTAAACATGACAAAGAGCACGCCCAGCGTGGTGCTCACGACAAACTGGGCGCCCTTGTCTTTACGGATGCCGCCGAACAGGAACGGAAGCAGCAACAGCGCCAGCAGGTACGCCGGCTCGAAGACGATATTCGGGTCCGAGAAATAACGGTCCAAGCTCAAGGCGATGAGTCGGCGACGGTTCATATTGACCGAGTAACGCCAGATCAGAAACGGATTAGTGCTGGAGTCTGCCTCAGACGCGTCGAGCTGGGATAGATCGGGCATTGGCCCGTATGTGTCCAGCGTCTTCATATAGACGTAGGGCAAGACCGGCACGAGTTTGTGACCTACGGGCCAGCCTTCCAGTGTGCTGGGGTATGATGGCGCCAAGGGCGCATCACCGCGCGATATTACAAGCTGGATGGCCGGGATGATCATGGCGAAGACGACGAGCACAGCGACAAATCCCGTGCGGAGCCACGCGGTCCGGCTCTTCAGATTCAACAGAACGTGGAATCCGCCGAACGCGGTTAGGGCCATGGCCATCATTGCCGCGATGAGGGGATGAATTGCCGAGACAGCCAAGGTGGAAATGGCCGCCACCGCCCACATGCGAATCCGGCCTGAGCGAACATAACGGATGGTGAAGGCAAACACGACCGGCAACATGACGATGGGAACCATGAACTTGTCGGCCGTGGTTCTTTCGAAAAAGAACCAGCTCACGCTGTCACCGCGCAAGAACGGGTTGGCCAGATAAATCACCATCTGGATGCCCGCCGCGAGCAACCCAAGCCGTCGTCCGGATTCTTCGCCGCCACGGTCCACGCCAGCAGCCTTGCCTAGCGTGTACAGCGCGAACAGCGACCAGACTGCGACCATAATCCGAGACGCTTGTGCGGCCAGCAACAGCGGATCGATACCAGAAAGGTACGACCAAAGGTACGACATGGGCAGCCACTGGTTGAAGTCCATCCGCACGCCAGGTCCCAGGTTGGTGCCGAATAGCGGTTCTGTGCCGTTGAGCGGCAGACCGGCGAGTGCATCGGCGGCAAACGAGCCGACGGCATAGGCGTCGCCGTCCAATTTGTAGAGCATTAGTGCGGGCGCGCCCAAGGCAAACAAGAGGGCTACCACCAGCAGTGCAAGCAATTGGGGAAGCTTCCAGATGTCTGCCGGTGCGCCCTCACGGTTGCGCAGAGAGTTCCAGACAACGAACGCGACCCAGACGAGGATGACCGCAGCGGAAACAACAGTCCAGCCAATGGCGAGTTGGGTGACAGTGCCGTGGCCAAGAAGCGATACCATGCCCGGGATGCCCAACACGGCAATACCGAGCGGGAACGCTATGGCCAAGCGTTCAACCCAGTCGAGCCGTGTATTGCTGATTAGCAGATCGCCCAACAGATACCCGGGCGTGACGATGAGTGCAAGAAAAGCCAGCCAACTGGCCATCTGCACCGGCAGCAACGCGGGAGCCCCGGCCAGTACGGCTGACCATATGGCAATAAGCAAAGCGCCCGTGGCGATTCGATACCATCCAGGTAGCGCCAATCCACGGGCGCTTTCGGCTCCACTGCCGGAAGACATGGCAACTGGGAACCGGGTGCCTTGATCCATTTGCACTATATGCTTCTCCTTACGCCCGTTCGACCTGACTATCGTGCTACGGATCTATGCGAACGGGACGTGCCGCCTGAGTTTAGGTCCCAGGTGTTGCGCCACAGGATACGGCAGCTTGGGCCAAATCTGTCGCACAATCTGGAACTTCTTATCGGATTGGGCTTGCGTGGCAACGTTGCCGTTTTCCTGACCGCCGCGCAACGATGCTGTCTGCTGGTAGACAGGTGCGGATACTCCGTTCCACTGTCCTTTGTATTTGGACGCACTTGAGTCGAGCGGCGCTCGCCCCATGTCAAGCCAGGAAAAACCTTTCGAAACCGCGTCGGAAATGATCGTCCAATAACCCAAGTAAACGGGTCTCAGATCGAAATACTCGCGCAGGGCTGCTCCCCAAACACCGTACATCGTATCACCTAGTTCGAGTTGGAAATAGCCCCCGATAGGCTTCGCGCCCGTGTAAATGACCACAATATTGAAGCCGTCAGGAAAATGCTCGACGACGCTCTCCAGGAACGACTTGCTGTACACCGGCGTACCGGCGGAGTGTGAGAACTGTCCCAGCACGTCGTAGAAATCGTCAAGCAGATCGCCTTTGCGGTCGATTTCCGCGCTGAGCTCGTTCTTGTGCGCAATCCTGACCTGACGGCGGATGTTGCGGTGCAGGGCCGACCAGAGTGAATCTTCACCTGCGCGCAGGTCCACCGTCCAAGCTTCATGTTCACACGCCGTTTTCAACTCACCCGGCCATTCCTGTCGTGAGTCGTGGATGACAAAACGCTTCGCGTTGATGCTACGCGCGTATTCCATTCCTGCGCTGATAAGCGCTTCGGCCACTGACCCGTCGTCCGCGCAAAGTCCGCCGGGCATCGTAGTGACTGTGCGGCCCACGAGCGGGCTGGAGATGACGTAGACGGGCAACACGCCCGCGATCCGGCTGCCATTGCCGTTAGAGCTTCCGGGCTCGCTGGCCTCCGCGAGCAGGTAGTGGGTATCGTAGTCGTAGACCTCCTGCATGACGTTACGCCAGGCAAACAGTTGTTGTGGCAGACCATGCGGCGATGAGGATACGTATTGGTCCCACCGTGAATGCGTATCCTGAGACGCTAATCGGATGTTCATGGCAAACTGCCCAAGGACGCGGATTTGGCAGGTACGCTTTTCGGCTCGGGCCGGTCGGCACAATATATAGCCGGAGCGCGCAGGTCGCCGGCAGCCTCGCACGTGTACAGATTGCCGATGGTCGTGAAGCGAAAGTCCGTGAACAGTTTGTGCAGCTTAGCCTCCAGCCCTGAGCGCCCGTAATAGTGCGTGATGCGTTCCCTCGCCGTTACGTGCGGATAATCCTGATCCACGTCCAGTTCCCAGGGATGCAGGTACATGATGGCCGGCTGTCCCTGGTTGTTGAGGCTGCGCAGCGCCCGTTGGACAAGGCTATACGGCAAGACCCGCATGTAGAAGCCACCGGAAACCGGTACGGGCAACCCGCCGAAGCGTATGGTTGACGCGGGATACTCCATGATCCCGGCATGCTGCACGATATAAGGAAAACGCGGCGCGCCCGGCCATCCATATAACATGTTGCGGGTGGGGAAGACGCTGGCATCGTAGTCCATTCCGGCTGCCGCGATGGTGTCGAATGCCCAGGGCGTGGAATCGTTGACCGAGAAATAAGGCGCGCGGAATCCAGTGGGGCGCTCACCGGTGGCCCGCTCAATAGCGTCGGACGTCATCACGAGGTCCTGGTAGAACTCTTGCTGCGTGAGTTTGTACACAAAGCGGTGATAGTAGCCGTGCGATGCGATCTCGTGTCCGTCATCGCGTATTTCACGAATGAGGCCCGGACGCTCGTTGGCCACATAGCCCAAGACAAAGAATGTTGCTTTGACATCATACTTCCGCAACAATTTCAGCAGACGGCGCGTAGCCGGCGCGACGCGGCTTTCCAGCGAAGGCCAGCGATCGACGCTTGGGTTGGTGCTTGTCAATCCTTGGAACCAGTCCTCCAGATCGACAGAAAAGGCATTGGGTGTCGCTTGTGCGTTCATGCTCATCAACCTACGTATCCTAGACTACGCAGTCTCTCGGCCAGCACCTCGCGGTCTTTGACGCTAAGACCGGCGCCTCCGACAGCCGACCCGGAGCCGTGGTCTTCCTTCCACTGCCGGCGGGCGACTTCTCTGTCGCCATCTGTAATCACCTCTCCCAGCACACGCCCGTCCATATGGTCGGGTACCGCTTCTCCCATCAGATGCATGATCGTTGGCGCCAGATCGTAGAGGCTTGCACCCTCGCTCTGCGCGCCCGGACGTATGTCCGCGCCGTACGCCATAAAGATTCCATTCATGCGGTGCGTGCCCGAGATGCCGCGCTGCATGGGCTCGATGATCTTGTGGCTGCCAAACTCGTATTCGCCAAAGCCGAAGTATTCCAGCCTTCGCGGCAAGAAGACGATGTCCGGCGCTTGCTCGAGAAAGTCGCCGTGGTAGATGTCCTCGCGGCGATAGATCGTCTCCACGACCAGTTCGCTGGTTTCCGGATCGCGCAGCATCTCCAAGCGTCGGATGATATCGGCGCGCAGGCGCTCGTATTCTTCGCCAGGGCGCACACACCCAAACGGTTCGCGCCCGATCACGTTGAGATAGATCTGCCCCACGTTGCCGAGCGAGTATGCCTGCGTGCGTCTCCAGTCGATATCTTCGAAGGACAGGAAGAATGCCTTTAGCATGCCCTGCCCCTGGCCGCGCACCACCCCTCGCTTCAGCCCGCCCAAGCCGATTTGCATCATCTTGTCATAGACGTTCATGGGCGAGAAGCCGGCATTGAACATGCGCCGCTTGACCTGCGAACTTGCGCCACTGCGTATGGCCATGAACCCTTGCTGCATGAGCCAGTTATTGACATGGATGAACTTGTGGAAGGGTCCAAAACCGTGATCGGACATGACGATCAGCGTGGTGTCTTCGTCGAGCGTATCCACGATGCGGCCCAATTTGGTATCCACGTACTGGTAATAATCGCGGATGGCGTTGCCATATTTGGCGGCGCGTCGGGCATCGTACAGCGGATGCGTCTCGTCCATAAACTTCCACATGGCGTGGCTGACGGTATCCGTACCGTTGAAGACCACCATTGTAAAGTCCCAGTTCTCACGCGCACGCAGGTAGTCCAACGTCTGCACGCGGACATCCGTGGTCTTGTACAAACGATCGAGGAATGCATCCACACCGGAATCGGAATAGGCCTGACCGGGGTCCGGATACAATAAGTACTCGCCAACGGCCTCGTTGATCTCGTCGAGCAGACCAGCTGGGTATGTGATGGGTACCTTCGTGCTGGGTGCAGGCATCCCCGAAACCTCCACGCCGTTCACCGGCAGCGGCGGATAGGTCATGGGGATGTTGAGCGCACAAACGCGCCGGTCCAGCTGGCTGAGCAGAGAATAGATGGTGGGCGCACGGCAGTCCGCCGCGGTTACCGGCAGGAACCGGTAGCTGTCCTCTTCGCGCGCTACCCAATCATAAAGACGGTGCTTACCGGGATTGACTCCGGTGGCAAACGAGGTCCACGCCGGCCCGGTCATTGGGGGCACTGTACTGCGCAAGGAGCCATGCGCCCCGTCCTCCAACAGCCGCTTCAAGGTAGGCAGATAGCCTTCCGCCGCCCAAGGTTTGATCAAGTCGAAGGTCGCCCCATCAAGGCCAATCACCAGCACACGACGCTTGGCCGTCTGCGATTCGCCGGCGGACGATATGGCGCCAGGATTGGGCGGCGTGTGCCCATTCGTCGGAACGGGTAAGGTGGCCGACTCGGTAACTACGGAAGCAGCCTGCCCTGGCGACCGGCCGGAATCGCCCTTATCGTGCGACAGGTCAAAGGCGGATTGTTTGCTAGTCCAGGCGTGGTCAAGCTCCGTATGAAGCAACATCGTCTCCATCTGGCGCATGCGTTGCTCCAGGAGACCGTAGCTCTGCGCCAAATCGCGGATTCGGTCGGCCTGGGAGGAGATCGCTACGCTCTGGGAAAGGATGACGACGATGGCAAACAGCAGACCAAAGACCAGAATGAGTGTGGGCGCATAAGAGACGCCGAACGCGGCGGCCAGGCCTGTGACAAGGCCATCGAAGACGACGAGCAGGAATATGGTGGCCGCTGCGCCAAGCCAGACAAGCGCGTATTCCTCACGCAGCTTGCGCTTGCGCACCAGTTGGATGGTGACGAGCAACAGCACGATACTGAATACGACGGCAAGGATCTGTTGTTCAATTGGAATTCTCGTCAAGACTACCCTCCGAACTACTCAGCACATTGCTCGCCAAGGTTGCCAGTCACGCAACGGCCGCGCGGTGGCAATCGGTCTGCGCACCGTAGTACGTGTCGTGCCGTGCGACTTTTTCGCACGCCTAGTCGCTACCTGTACTCTGCGGCGCGTCCACCGTAGTAGCGATGAGCAAGGGTTCACCCGCAAGCTGTACCGCGTGGTAGGGCGCGATATCCTTCATCGCCGACGTTACCATGCCCACCGAAACCTTGAACGCATAATAGATAGAGCGCCAGGCATTGATGGAGCTGATCCCTGCCGTGCGCGCCTGCATATTCACCGGCAGTTCCTTTTGTCGCAAACCTGCCTTGTGGATGATGACGCGGCTCTCGACATCGGGATAGTCTTGTGGCAAATAGGTTGCCAGGACCGAGATTGCCGGCCGATTCATGCCGCAGAAACCGGATGTCGTATCGGTGGCTTTCTCGCCGATCAAGAGGGAGACACCCCAGCGGAAGAACATGATTCCAATGCGGCGCGTCCACGGGATGTGCCAGTCGACGCCGCTGTCCAGGAAACGCGAACCAATTACCATGTCCGCTGTGCCGTCTCGCAAGGCGCGTAGAAATAGGTCGATCTCCTCGGCTGAATGCTGTCCATCTCCGTCCAGACGGATCACGTAATCATACCTATAGGCGCGCGCAAACTTGAGCCCGGTCTGTACTGCACCGCCGATGCCCAGATTGAATGGATGGTCCACGACCAGCGCGCCGGCATCCTCGGCCTCTAGCATAGTCGCGTCAACGGATCCATCGTTGATGACCAAGATATCCGCATGGGGCACCGCGAGCTTGGTGCTGCTCACCACCCTGCGGATCGCGCCCTGCTCGTTGAAAGCAGGAATGATGACGAGAACCTTCTCCGATCGACTGGCCGCCACTGTCTGCAAATCCTTCCCATGCTCAACCGGGGCAACAACGCCTCGCGCACGCAGAATTCAAGCACGTGGCGCGATTCGCCCCCCTTCTCGCCGCGCATTCAATTACCTTCCATGACGGCAGATGGCCCAAATAGTTACGCGAGTAGCGGACGGGTTCCGGCTCTCCAAGTGTTTGGTTGTGGCTGTGCGAGGCCCGTGTGGCAGGACCCAATCCCCTCGTACAGGGTACGAAATTCCCCTGCAAATTGTTGCGATCAATCTTCGAATTTCTGTCTCGGCGGGCGCTACTCCGCGACGCCAAGCGATATTTGTCGGATGGTACAGGATTTTGTTGTGCGGCGGCACCGTCTTCTATACTGGTGCTTCGCACAAGATATCCTTCTGTGCACCTCAATGTCGCTTCGGGAGATACCAGATGTCGAGAGTTGAATCGGTGGGCAGCCAGGCGCGCACCTCCACGGGGTCACAGCGCTTTTGGGAAGTGGACGCGGTACGCGGCGTCGCCATCGTCATGATGGTCATCTTTCATCTGATGTGGGATCTGTGGGCGTTTGGGGTGTTGCCTAACGTGGTGCTTTGGGCCGGCTTCTGGAAGTATTTTCAGCGCACTACTGCCACGCTCTTCATTATGCTGGTCGGGGTCTCCTTGACCATCAGCTATCACCGAACACTAGCTTCCAGAGGGTCAAAGGGACTGTACTGGAAGTTCTTCCGGCGAGGCCTCATGATCTTCGGCCTGGGCATGCTGATCACGCTGGTTTTGTGGGTATTGCAGACGGCCCGCCTGTTCCAGGCGCATGTCGAGTTCGGAGTACTGCACTTGATCGGTTTCTCCATCATCGTGGCGTATCCGTTTCTGCGTTTCCGATGGCTGAACTTATTCCTGTGGATGGTGTTCTTCGTGGCGGGTTCGTTTGTGCAGCATATGCACGTAGATACCACATGGCTTGCGTGGTTGGGGATCACGCCCGTCCGCTATACGCCGGTGGATTTCTTCCCGGTCATTCCCTGGTTCGGCGTCGTTCTGCTAGGGATCTTCTTGGGCAACACGCTCTATCCGGAAGGCTTTCGGGGCTTTCCACTGATAGACTATTCCATGGCCGTTCCCGTCCGCTTTCTGGATTTTCTTGGCCGGCATTCGCTGCTAATCTACATGATTCACCAGCCGATCCTGTTTGCGATCCTTATGCTAATTGGTGTTGCGGGATTCTAGGAACGGGTCAGCCCAAATCGCGCGATTCCAAGTGGGCGCCCAAGTGCCTAGCAGAATCTGTGATGGGGATGAGAAGCTCGCGTCGGGAGTTGGGTGCGTGACCCGAAAGTGGCGCGGAGCAAGGGTGTCTCGGAACGCTGGAATGCCCGAATTCTTGACAGCCAGTTTGGTTCTGACTATACTGAGAACCGTAGTAGCAAGACTTCGCCCACGTGGTGGAATTGGCATACACAGCAGGTTGAGGGCCTGTGCGCAATAGCGCGTGGGGGTTCAAGTCCCTCCGTGGGCACCAAGAAGCGGGAACTGTCGCCAGTTCCCGCTTCTGTCATTCTTTCGGCTGCACCCGATTGGGTAGCGGTACGCCCAACATCTAGCGCATGTGAGGAAATGCCGCGAGGCCGGCATAAAGAGCCGTATCGCCGAGCTGCTCCTCGATGCGTAGAAGCTGATTATATTTGGCGACGCGGTCGCTGCGTGCCGGTGCGCCGGTCTTTATCTGCCCCGTATTGAAGCCCACGACCAAGTCGGCGATGGTCGCATCCTCAGTTTCACCGGAGCGATGGCTGACCACGACGGACCAACCTGCGCGGTGGCTCATGTCGATGGCAGCGACGCTCTCAGTCAGTGTGCCGATCTGGTTCACTTTGCACAGAAGTGAGTTGCAAGCTTCTTCGTCAATGGCGCGCTCGATACGTTCAACGTTGGTAACCAGCAGATCGTCTCCGACCAACTGTACCTTGTCGCCGACCTTCGCGTTGAGCATCTTCCATCCGTCCCAATCATCCTCGGCCATGCCGTCTTCCAAGCTGATGATCGGGAAACGGGAGATCCAATCCGCCCACAGTTCGGCCAGTTCTTCACTCGTCAGATTCTTGCCCTCGATGTCCAGCTTGTAAAGGCCGGATTTCTCGTCATACAGCTCGGACGATGCCGGGTCCAGCGCAATGTAGATATCCTCGCCGGGAACATAGCCGGCCTTCTCGATTGCCTGCAGAATTACCTCCACAGCCTTGACGTTGCCACCCAGGCTGGGGGCGAATCCGCCCTCGTCGCCGACGTTGGTGCCAAAGCCGGCGTCGTGGAGGACGCTCTTGAGGCTATGATATACTTCGGCGCCCCAACGAAGCCCTTCCGCGAAGGTCGGCGCGCCGACGGGCATTACCATGAACTCCTGGAAATCGGTGCTGTTGGCCGCGTGCTTACCGCCGTTTAGGATGTTCATCATGGGCACCGGAAGCGTACGCCCGCCGACGCCGCCTAGATACCGAAAGAGGGGGATGCCGAGGTCTTCGGCCGCCGCCTTTGCTACGGCAAGGCTCACACCCAGGATCGCATTGGCCCCGATCTTACCTTTGTTAGGGGTGCCGTCCATGACGATCATGGTCTCATCAATGGCGACCTGGTCGAGGGCCTCATACCCGATTAGCTCTTCCGCCAAAACGGTATTCACGTTGTTGACCGCTTCGAGGACGCCCTTGCCGCCATAGCGACCTTTGTCGCCGTCGCGCAACTCCACGGCCTCATGCACACCGGTGCTAGCGCCGCTAGGGACGATAGCGCGCCCTAACGCGCCCGTTTCCAGCTCGACTTCGACTTCCACTGTGGGATTACCGCGGCTGTCGAGCACTTCCCGACCCAGGATATTGATGATTTCCGACATTTGTTGCCTCCACTCGGAATACGTTCAATTTTTTGGTTTTTGTAATTGCTTGGACAGCGGCAATTCGCCGTCGCACGTCCATCGTTCTTTGTATCATGTCTGACACGATATGGCGAATCTCGCCCTGTACGCTGGGGAAAGGTTCGCGTTGAGCCGCGAATTGGATGTGCTGAAATAGTGCAACGACGTTCTGTCTCTTATGCGCTCCAGATAATCCCGGACGTCGGCTAGCGTTGTGGCGCCGGATCCGCAGTGGAAATGGCCGCCACGCGGACCAAGCAGAACAGTGCGAGGCCAGACTTATTCTCCGCCCTCGCACTGTTATTGTGTACGGTTATCTAGTACTGGTTTGGACTGCTACAGCTCGTTGGCAGGTTCGTGCTCTGCTTCTTCAGCTTCGTACTCATCTGCATCCTGGCTGGGCATTTCGCCTGCTTCGGGGTCTGTCGGCCAGACTTGATAGACCCAACGCTGCGCCTTGCGCAACATGCTGCGCATCGCTGCCGCCTGATAGCCCGCTTGCCAGCGCGTGTTCTGCCACCAACCGCGTTCCGGCTCATCGGTCGGTACTCCCCACTTAACGGTGCAAGCGCCCCAGCTCAGGCCCGCGCCAAAACCGACAAACACCAGGTTGTCACCCGGTCGAACCCGTTTTTCTTTGATGGCTTCGCAGAGGGCTATCGGAATACTAGCTGTACTGGTGTTGCCGTATTCCTGGAGATTGACATAGATCTTGTCCTCCGCAATATGAAGCTGGCGCTGCACGCTGTTCTGGATGATACGCAGATTGGCTTGGTGAGGAACGACGAGGTCGATATCGTCCACGGTCAACCCGGCCCGCTCGATGACGCGCCTTGTAGCGTCGGCCATCACGCGCACGGCAAAGCGAAATACGGCCTTGCCGTCCATCTTGATAAAGTGACTGCCATTGCTCACGGTCTCTAGGCTGGCGGGCATAGCGCTGCCGCCGGCGGGCAACGTCAAAACGTCCGCGCCGGAGCCGTCGCTGCCCAACTCAGATGCCATGATGCCGCCCGGCACCTCACTTGCCGCCACCAAAACGGCGCCTGCGCCGTCGCCAAATAGCACGCACGTGTTTCGGTCAGTCCAGTCTACGATTCGGCTCAGCGTCTCTGCGCCGACTACGAGGACGTATTCGGCGTCACCGGCCAGTATGTGACCGCGCGCCATCGAGAGGCCGTAGACGAAACCGGAACAGGCCGCGCTTAAGTCGAACGCGCCGGCGCGGGTGGCGCCCAACGCATCTTGTATGATGCTGGCCGTGGACGGAAATATATGTTCCGGAGAACTCGTGGCACAGATGATCAGATCAACACGGCTGGGGCTAACGTCGGCGACCTCGAGCGCCTTGCGCGCGGCCGCAACGCCTAGCGTGGCTGATGTCTCGGTGGGACGCGCGGCCACGTGCCTTTTTTCGATACCGGTGCGCGAACGGATCCACTCATCGCTGGTGTCTACGATCTGTTCCAGATCATGATTCGTAATCACCTTGTCCGGGACTTGGTACCCCCATCCAACGATCTGCGCATAGCGAGGATTGCCGCTGGCGTGCGGTCGATCGAAGAACTTTTTCGTGGCTGCCTCAGCGGAGGTTCCATTTCGATGTACTGTATGGGCTGTGCCATTTTC
>JBJYXA010000413.1:0-5290 GCA_046259705.1 Caldilineaceae bacterium | reverse complement strand
TAACCCAAAGCGGACCTGGCACATTTGACCGTTGGGCAACCGCTAACGACCCAACGCGGACATAACGTCGCTCGTCAACCGCGCGAGCTACGAGCGTCGGTTATATTTACCGTGTTAGGCTTTGACAGCCCACCCGATGGTGGTAAAGAACTCATTTTCTCCAGCTTGTATTGTTGATCTGGAGTTTCGCGGTTTTCGGGGGCCTGCGCGGGCAGGTAGGGGGAGTTTTGGCAGGGTTTGCCGGGATTCGCGCAAACCCCACCGAAAATCGTGAGGCCGTAACCCGCGCTACGTCTGCCGGTGTCAGAACCCCGAAACTTCAGTACTGAAACTCAACCTTCTGAAGGCGACGTTCAGCGAGATCCTTGTAGAAACTATCCCCCTCGCCAGACTTGTTGATAATCACATTTAGCCAGTCACGAGTCTTAGCCCAATCTCGATGCTGCCAATACGCCTGTGCTATTTGATACCTAAATGCTTGAAGTGTGGGTGCTTTTGGGTGATCCTTCTCGAAAGATGCAAACGTGTGAAGAAGTTGCGGCATGTATTTATCGAACGAAGACTTCACGCCATGCTGGTCACCATATCTTCCTGGCTCTTTCCAGCCGAGAAGAGTCCGAAGTTTACCTTGATAGGCTACGCGCGAAGCAGTGGACTCTGGGAATTCGGCAATAACTTTGTCATACCACTTTATTGCAGTTTCTACATTTGGAATCCAGCTGGAATCTATATTGAAAGTGCTGTCCTTTCCCCTGGACCAGAAGTCCCCATACCTAAGATAGGATAAGGCAATAGCGTTTTCGACAGATTCTCTCGCCGATTCGCCAACGATTTCAGCAAGCTCGCTAAGCCTGTCTTCTACAGCTTCTGCTTGAGCAGACTTCGGGTACTTGCTAACAAGGTCACGCCATGAATCAATCGCCACAAAAACGTTATTTTCATCAAACGCGATACTGCCGAGTAAGTAGTACGCTTGCGCTTTCTCGGAACCGTTTGACCAACTAAAAATGACATCAATCAGCTCAGACTTCGCCTCTTGTGTCAGTCCATGCTGATTTAGCATTGCTGCCTTCTCTACTGACGCCGCGAAACAAACTTGCACGGATAGCAAGGTTACGGCCATGAAGATGGCAGATAGCTTAGAGTTCATCGCTTACTCCTTTATGCTGTTACGCATTCACTCGTGGCAGAGGCATCTTCAGAACACCGCTGCTTGTAACTTTGTAAAGGTTTTGCTGTTGGTGGTCGCAAGGAATTTTCGGCCACATTTGCATTTTGCCACGAAGGTGACCTCTTTCTTCATTCCACCCGCAAGAAGACCTGCGAGTAGGCCAACAGGACCAAGGATTACTGCACCGGCGGCTGCCCAACCAATGGTGCCGCCGAGTGTTCTTACGTTTTCTTCTGATGCAATTTCTACAGATTCTAATTGCGCTGTCGGTAGGAAGAAGGATTCCGTGGACCCTTTGTTATTGGTTATTTGGAGGTGCAGAGCGTCACCCCAAAAAAGGTATTCGCCTTTCAGAAAATCCCCTGCATGTATGACAATCGTTGCCACTTCACTTCCCTCGCCTGTTTGCGGCTCGACCACAAGTCGACCAACACTGGACATTGAGTGTCTCGTTTCGGAATATCGCGCGAAGGGCGACGCTATCCCTCAGCGAGTTGCGGCCGTCGGTCGCGAACCGGTGACGCGCTGCAGTCTCGCACACTACGGCCCCCTTGCAGATTAGCATCTCCTGTTGGTTTTGCTGATGTGTCACAGGAGCCAGGAGTGGCGTATGCCCGCAAGGGGGCCGACGGCATGATCGACAGGCGCGCGGCCTGGCTGCGTCCCGCAAGCCCACCCGCAGCGCTGGTCCGCCAGTCCGAAGATTGCGCAGCTCTAAGCCGGGGGTGGACGTTGGGGCCGGGGGCGCGAGTGGGCGGCATCGGCGCTGCGGGTGCGGCCCCAGGTCCTTTCAGCGGGGGGCGGAGACGCTCCTGCCGTCGTCCGAGTAGGGAAAGTAGGGCTAGATTTCGACCCCCCGATAGGTGAAAGAGCCACAAATTCCAAGGTCCGGGCACGGTACGGGGGATTGAATCGAAAGTTCTTGGACTAGCCCCCTCGGCCGTTAGTGCAGGCGCGCCCCTCGCAACCCCATTTTCTCCGGCATTCTGTAGCAACTGCACATGATCCAAGGCGGCTGGCTCAGCTGCGCGGGTAACTTACTGAAAGTGTTGATGGCTACCGGTCTGAAGCAGACAACGAACCACTCGTAAGTTGCTGATCTCAAAGCCGTGTGCAACTGCTACATCATGCCGATTTTCTCGGCAGCTATCTGGTGCGTCGGATCGTCAAGGATCTGCGAGAGAGTTCATGCACGTTCCGGGCATCCGGTGCCCGGAGTTGCAGCCCGGTTCGTAGGGCTGCCCGGTTCCTGTCACACAGGGGACGTCGGTGCGAGGTGGCCGGTGGGACTGCTTCCGACCCATTCCGGAGGTGGCTTCTATTCTCGTGAGGTGCATCGCTTTGGCCACGCCTGGCTTCGAGGGGCAGCCGGTCGCGAACCGATCCCTGCAGCCGCCGATGCTCGCCGACTTTTCCCCGTCGGGCCGTTGAGTCCCACAACCCGCGGCTCAGCGGGGCCTTGCCGACTGGCTTGTCAACGCGCGAAGCTGCCGGCGAAACGGGGTTCGTCAGCTGAGGGGTCAACGCGCCTTTGGGGACTCCCGGGCTGCTCACGCCAGAGATCACTTCCCGCGACAAGCGGAGACCTGAAAACAGTCGTCCCGCCCGTTCCCAGCAAAGAGCGCAGACATTCTGTATTCTGTATCTGTGTTTCGGTGACTGGGAGCACTTGACATGAACGAACAGATTGGCGTTTTGGCCGGTTGGCTTGGTTTCGCAGGGGGCGCGCTATCTGGGGCAGTCATTGGCGTGCGCTTCCATGAGGATGGCTGGGCTGGCGGCTACAGCAGCTTTCGTCGCCGTCTGCTGCGGCTCGGACACATCGCCTTTTTCGGTATCGGCCTGCTAAACATTGCGCTGGCATACAGTGTCACAGTCCTCGCGCTGCCGTCGTCGATTGTATTCGTCGCGGTGACGGCGATGGTAGTCGCGGGCATCGGCATGCCGTTGACCTGTTTCCTGACGGCTTGGCGCAAGCCCTTTCGGCACCTGTTCCCGATCCCCGTCGCTGCAGTCATGATCAGCGCCGGACTCGTTTTAGCAGGTTGGGCGATGTCGTGAAGCTCGGTCTGATCGCGTTGAGCGGCATCCGGGCCTACGATCCGGAACTCACCGCATTGGGTCTGACCCTTCCCGGCTTCGTCGAGCGAAGTCGGGTAATTGCCTCACTGCCGAGCTTGGGCTTGCTCACGCTGGCCGGCATGACGCCCGCGCACATCGACGTTACCTACATCGATCTGCCGGAAGCGCTGGGCACCGCGCTGCCGGGCGATTTCGACGCGGTCGCCATCTCAAGCTTTACGGCTCGGATTCGCGATGCGTACATCCTCGCCGATGCGTACCGGAAGGCTGGCACCAGGGTGATCCTCGGAGGGCTTCATGTTAGCGCCAAGGCCGACGAGGCGCTACGCCACGCGGATGCTGTGGTGCTCGGAGAGGGGGAGCCGCTGTGGCCGAACGTGCTGGACGATTTGGAGCACGGAAGGCTCCAAACCATCTACGATGCCCGTAGCCATCCTTTCGACTTGGCGGAGGCGCCGATTCCCCGCTTTGACCTCCTTGATGTTCAGCGGTATAACCGCTTGACGGTGCAAACCCAGCGCGGTTGTCCTTTTGACTGCGAGTTCTGCGCCGCCTCGCCGCGCCTGGTGTCTGGTTACAAGGTGAAGCCCGCGCAGCACGTGGAGGCCGAGATCTCTCGCATTAAGGAGTTCTGGCCGCGACCCTTTATCGAGCTGGCCGACGATAACACCTTCGTCAACAAGACGCGTGGCCGCGAACTATTGCACGTGCTGGCTAATCAGAAGGTCCGCTGGTTCACAGAGACCGATATTTCGGTCGCCGATGATCCTGAGCTACTTGGATTAATGCGAGACAGCGGATGTGCGCAAGTGCTTGTCGGCCTCGAGGGCGTCTCGGGTACTGCCCTCGACGGTATCGAGCGACGCAACAATTGGAAGATGCGGCAGGTCGATCACTACCTGGACTCGATTGGGCGTATCCAGGACCACGGCATAACGGTTAACGGTTGCTTCATTCTTGGCCTGGACCACACCGGCACCGACAGCTTCACTCAGGTGGCTCAATTCGTTCAGGAGAGCGGCCTTTACGAGGTACAGATCACAGTACAGACCCCATTTCCGGGGACGCCCTTGTATAAGCGCCTGGAACGCGAACAGCGCCTAATCCGCGCCGACGCCTGGGAGCTGTGTACGCTATTCGACGTTAACTTTCTGCCCACCGATATGACGGTTGCGGAGTTGGAGGGCGGACTACGGGATCTGGCCCGCCAGCTCTATAGTGAAGAGTGCACGCACGCCCGCAGGGAACGCTACCGGCAGCGGCTACGTGCCGCGGTCAAGCACGACGAGAACGAACGTAATAGGAGGTGACTGATGCTTGGCTGGATCAGAGGTCTGTTCTATGTATGCGCTGCCTACGACGGCACTCTCGGGCTTGTGTTTTTCTTCTTCCAGACACAGGTATTCGCGTTCTACGGGGTGACGCCGCCCAACCACCCTGCCTACGTGCAGTTTCCCGCGCTACTTCTGGTCTTATTCGCGCTGATGTTCGCACGCATAGCAGCTGACCCCCTGAAGCAGCGCGATTTGATCCTCTACGGCATCGGTCTCAAGGCCGCATACTCCGGCCTCGCCTTCTGGTATCAGTTGCATGGCGGTATTCCGTCAATGTGGTTGCCTTGGGCCTGGGCCGACCTGGTCTTTCTGCTGTTGTTCGCTTTGGCCTGGCTCGCGTTGGGCGCAAGGCGCACACTGCCCGTTTCGTAGGAGTAATGGCTGCTGGGATCTGGACGCGGCCATGATGAGAGGCTGCTTCTGAGGCAGCTGGGTCGCTCACGGGGAGAACCGCGAGCGGCGGCAACGCGTCCTTTGCCGTCGTCCAGGAGGTCAGGCTCAGGCGACCGGTATCAGAGCAGGTCGGTCACTCGCAATCGACGGGGCGCGAGTGATCTGGACGGACTCTCTGGATCTCGTGAGCGATCCGGTAGATGTGCCGTTGTCGCAACAACATGCGCTCCCATATCAACGCCCTTAGGTCCGTTAATGGCCGACAGCAGACGGTCGGCGGCCCGGTCCGGCATGTCCGCAGCGAGTCGGC
>JBJYXA010000412.1:6036-15084 GCA_046259705.1 Caldilineaceae bacterium | reverse complement strand
CGGGGACGGGCTCACGCTACAAGGGAGGCATGCTGAGACTTCCGGCGGCGTCAGCGCCGTGACGACGTGGCGCTTGACGGCCAAGACCGGTCAATAGACGGGCCGGACGTGTCCCGGGGCTCATTTCTTCGCATAGCCCGCTATATGCGGGCTGGCGAATCCCTGCGGCACCTGGAATCGCTCTATGTGTACGTCGCTGAACCCTGTTTGCCGGATGGCGTCTCCCGTGCGGCGGTTGATATTGCAGCCGTCGGCGAAGAGGCGCCATCCCGGATTCAGCACATTCTGAATATGCAAGAGACGGCTGCCCTTATCTGCCGCCACGTGCTCTACGAAGACGAACGAACCACCCGGCTTAAGCACACGAAGTATCTCTAGCAGGGCATCCTCCTGGTTCCCAACGGAGCAAAGCACCATGGTGGCGACTACGGCGTCCGCGGATTCATCCGGCAGGGGAATGGCTTCCGCGCTGCCGCCGCGCACTTCTATCTCTCGTCTTAGCCGCCCGGACTCCTCGTAGAGATAGTCGTCCATGTGGCTGTTGGGTTCAATGCCGATCCAGCACACGTCCGGTGAATAGTGCGCGAGGTTCGCACCAGTGCCTGGGCCGATCTCGACAACTGTGCCACGCAACGGCTCCAGCAACGCACGCTTGCGGTCGACGATGAGGTGGTCGATCCCAGCGGCCCATCTGGAGATGAGCCATGCGTACAGGCGGTAACGAGGACCATATCTTCGCGGGGGTATGGTTTGTTGTTGTTCGAACGGGATTCTCTCCTGCATTCGTACATTGTACCATTGATGCCGATCCGTGAACTGCCTCGTCCGCAGGTTAAGAAGCGGCACACTGCGCATTGTCGTACTCAGGGGACACTGTCGGATGTGCTGTGCGGCTTTCGTAATCCACCTGCAAATCCTAATACTGAAGCGCACAAAACCCTGAAAGTTACAGCAACATGGGCATTGACATTGTGTAAAGTAGGCTTTATACTGTATAAAGTCTACTTTACAATCTGTTTCGCTAGGAGTCCGAATTGAAGCTGAGCAATAATCTGCGTCAATTCCGTTTTGATCACAACGAAATCACGCAGCAAGAACTCGCCAATGCTGTGGGCGTGACACGCGTGACCATTCATTCGGTGGAGACAGGCAAATTTGTGCCTTCGACGGTACTCGCCTTGAAGCTGGCGCAGTTCTTCGGCGTGAGCGTAAACGAATTGTTTTTCCTGACGAACGGTGACGACAACACCTGAGCCAGAACGCGGATAAGGAGGGCTTCATGCATAGCTCGAAAGATATGGCCACCGCTACGATCGCGGCTATTGGCGTGGCCGCAGGCGTCGCGTTAATGGGTGCGTATGTCTTTTTGGAGACGTTGCGGCCAAAGATGGTGGCGTTCGAGCCCCTTACCGCGGGGGAGAAGGCGCTGCTCAATTATGTGGGCATTGGTCTCATGCTGGCGCTGATATTCTGTATTCTGGCAGTCGCGCGAATTGTCCGCTTCTCCGCCAGGACCCAACGGCTACTGCCCTTACACGTCCTCGTGGTCGCGGCAGGCGTGCTCGCTCTGCTCTTCATATTCAGCGACATCGCCTTGCTTAGCGATATCGGTAAGCAATACGAACTTGGACTCTCACAGCCGGAGTGGACTGTGCTCTACGGCGTCATGGCTTTTCAGGTGCTCGCCGTTGTCAGTCTATTGTATGCAACCACGTTCACCCTGGGCACCAGCAATGCTGGAATGGAAGTGTCAAGAGATAGCACGATCTTTCTGCTGGCACAGGTAGTGGGCGTCTTATGCGGAGGCGTGGGGTTAGCGCTCACGGTAACGAACTTCCGTTTTCCAAGACCCCTGTGGATGGTGCAGGCACAGATGGTTCCCATAATGGTGGTCATACTGGCCCCATATGCGCTGATGGCGGCGTTGTGGATGTTGGTCAAGCTACGCGAGGGGGGCGAATGGTTCGATGAGAAGCAGCGACAGGATGTAGGCGCTTCCGCATTCCTGACCATGGTGATCGGCATGGTCGGAATGGCGATTCTCTATTTTCTAAACCAGGATGACTTGCAGGGCATGGTCAGCGTGCTCTGGTTTTCCTTCTACGCCTTTCTCATTCTCTTGAGCTTTTCGTCCGTCAACCTGGTTCGCAGCCGCGATAGCCTGCGCTGAACCGGATTACGGGCACAACACAACACGGATTCACGTGTGATTACTCGCCTGAATCCGTGTTGTTCTACGCCGCATGGCGCTAGGGAGAGTGACCGGACGCTTCGTTATTCGGTCGGGTAGCCCGCCTTGATCCAGTCGTTCAGACCGCCCTGCAGTGCGGCAACGTTAGGATATCCGTTTTGATGCAGTTCGAACGCCAAACTGGCGCTCGTAGCCTCGGACGGTCAGGTACAGTAGGTGATGATTAGCTGGTCCTTAGGGATACTACTGTCCAGTTCCGCCGAACCCTCGGGCGCCGGCAACGCCCCGACGATGTGCTCACTGTCATAGCTGCTTCTGCTGCGTGAATCGACAAATACAGCGGACCCGTCGTCGAAATGTGCTTTGGCTTCGTCCACCGAAATACGCGGTACGTCCCTTGCACTCTCGATGGCCCCGGTCCCCGCTTCAACTGCCGCTTCGGCCGGTGCACCCTCGGGTGCCGCTATGGGCATGCACGCCGACAGACTCAAGATCGCCATAATCACAAGAGCTAGTATCACTCGCCTTGGCATCGGCGTCTCCCTTCAAGCTTGAAGTATATATGTAATGCATCCGGATTGTTGTGGGGGCATACGCTCATTATACGCTGTGCGTTGGTAATGCGTTAAGCTAGTCGCCCTTGCGTTGTTTTGGTTAACCAGCGTTCAATAACCAGGCGACCGCAGCCTGACGGATAGCGGTTGGCCCCTTGTAGTCCGCCATAGGCGAAACTAACCGCTGCAGCGCTTCCGCCAGTTGGGTCGCGCGACCAGGCTCTTCGGCCATTGATGCGAGCGCATTCACGTAAATGCGGATAGTGAACAGGATGTCACCGCTGGCAGGCAGCCGGCGCAGCGTCTGCCGCTCCGTACGCAACCACAGGCGTTCGCCCGCATTGTGCGCATTGATATCATCAGAGGGAGCCGCTGATTCGTGCCCGTTCGGCTGGAAGAGCGACGGATCGTCCAGCAGACTCCAGTTCGTACGCCACACGGGTCTCTCAACCCGCAGACGGTCGAAGAACCGGTTCATCGGAACAGCAAGCGAACCGGTGTAGCCCGGCACTGGTTCGTGTATCATGTTGACTGAGCGACCGGCCTTCTCCGATAGATTCCAGCGTGTGGGAAAGCAGACGCAGGCTGAGGTGAGTACGTACTCACCGTCGGGCTCTATCTTTCCCATTACGCAGAGATCCTCTTGGACTAGACGTGCGGCGATCTCCAGCGGGTGTAGCGTCGGCAAAGCTAGGTCCCATTCCTCGCCTGTTGCCCGATTGTGGAGGTGATCGTTCCGGCGTTCGTACAGCTGTGGGTAGCGCGCGGGCAGGTGCTCGGCTAGGAGGACAAGCGTCTCACGGGAACCGTCATATCCGGCCGGCAAGACAGCCAGCACGTCGTCACGGCGCGTGTGCAGGAGCCGGCGCTTTTCAGCCAGGTCGTGAGGTAACCGCTCGTCGACTTCGATCCACTCTGCTAGGTCGAGCGCGTGTAGATTCATGCCCAGTGTGCGCCTGTGCGGGTCATAAGCGACGTAGTCACGTATGGTCGGAAGCGGGGCGGTGGGCAAAGCGCGTTCAGCCATGGATTAGCTCGACAATAGGATACGCCGGCGGTACCGGCGAGTGACTCATTGTGTCATTCATTGTCCTCTGACTGGCCACTGTTGACAAGCGTGCGATACTTGGATCGCGGCCGTCCAGCTTTATAAGCATCGCTCCTCAATATGCAGCCCCCTTGACGGCGCAACAAACGCACACGCGCAGGCAGGCGGTCCGTTGTTTGGCGTGATTGATTGCAGTATCTTCATTGGTCCGCAGTCATACGCCTGACGCACGCACTGCTGTGAATGCCGGTCCGAATCGATATTCGCAGCGACGCCGAGCTATCGCCTCTAGGCAGTTAGAGTCTGTATCCGGCGTTCATCTTCATAGGCGCGATTCTATTGAGTCTGTTTTTCAGCGTCACGCCAAGCAGTTTCGATTTCTGCTTGGACTGGTACGTGTGCTAGCACCCTTGTTTGTTCAGTAGCGGACTTCGGCACGTGCCACCAGAGTTTGATCGCTTGTCGGCGGTATGTCTCGGTGTTCTCGAATTCAGGCTATTTAGTGGTTCAGAGAGGAGTAGCAACATGTCTGTGGCCGAAAATAAGGCGATACTTGAGCGGTTCTGGGGAGAGATTTTCAACGAAGGAGACGTCGCAGTCGTAGATGAACTGGTGGCGACCGAGTACCTAAACCACGATTTGGTGCCAGGTGAGACTCCAGGCAGCGAGGGCCTAAAAGGGTTTGTGTTGTATCTTCGCAACGCGTTCCCAGACATCCACTTCGACATTGAGCAAATGGTTGCGGAAGATGACCTTGTCGTCTCACGATGGCAATCGACGGCCACACACCGCGGCGAGTTCATGGGTATTCCGCCCACGGGTATCAGTGCAGGACTGAACGGGATGGCGATTCATCGCGTGGAGAACGGCAAGATCGTGGAGGCGTGGAACAATTGGGATGCCCTTGGGCTGCTGACGGCGCTCGGCGCTATTCCGCAGTCCGGAGACGGCGAATAGTCCAGCGGCTTGTCTGGTCTACGGAGATGCGCGTCGTGCAACCTCCGCTCGTACCGCGGGGGCCACGCGTGTTCCCAAGAGTTCGATAGCGTGCAGTACCTTTTTGTGGGCAATGGTGCCAACGCCTAGCATGAGCAGCATGCGCTGGTGTCCAAATATCTCGTGCTGGAAGAGCGTCTTCTCGATGAGTTCATCAGGGCTGCCCACGAAATCTGCACCGCGCAGCGTGCGCGACGCGTCCAGTTGCTGGCGTGTCACACCAGACCAGCCACGTTCTCGGCCGATGCGGTTCATCATCAATGCGTAACCGGGGAAAAAGTCGTCCACGGCCTGCTGCGCGTCGTCGGCCACAAAGCCATGCGAGTTAATACTGACAGGAAACCGCGTGGGATCGTGTCCCGCTTGTCGTAGCGAGTCACGGTATAGTTGCACGAGAGGCGCGAAACGTTCCGGCTGGCCGCCGATGATGGCTAGGGCCAATGGCAGCCCCAACCTTCCGGCGCGGACCACCGAGGCCGGTGTGCCGCCAACCGCGATCCAGACGGGGATCCTTTCCTGCAGCGGGCGCGGGTAGACGCCCTGCCCGTTCAGCGCGGCCCGATGTTTGCCCGACCAGGTGATGTGTTCCGAATCACGTAGCTTTAGCAGCAAATCGAGCTTCTCCGAAAACAGCTCGTCATAGTCATCCAGGTTGTAGCCGAAGAGCGGGTATGACTCGATAAAGGAACCGCGGCCGGCCATGATCTCGGCGCGCCCATTCGACAGCAGGTCCAGCGTGGCGAAATTCTGGAAGACGCGCACTGGATCGTCAGAGCTTAGCACGCTTACGGCGCTGGTAAGGCGGATCGTCTTCGTGCGAGCTGCGATGGCGGCCAATACGACGGCGGGAGCGGAAGACACAAAGTCCGGCCGGTGGTGCTCACCCAGGCCGAAGATGTCCAAACCGACTTGGTCCGCCAGTTCAATTGCCTCGACTAGGTTACGCAGTCGCTGTGCCGGACTGATCTGTTCGCCGGTGACTGGGTCAGGCGTGAGTTCGGCGAAGGAGTAGATGCCGATCTCGAATGCATTATTGAGTTCGGTTGAAGCTGCTGTTTCGTTCATGAGTGAACCGCCTTAATGCCCACTTAGGGAATGCCCGACGCGTCGCTGCTAGTAAGAAAGCAGGCTCCATTGTATCATCGCAAACTTGGACGCTGCGTCGGCAACATTACTTTGGGGGCGATGCTGGTCGACAATTGCACGCTTCATGCAGTGTATGAACTCATCGGAAAAGATGCCGCGCGTGAACGAAACGGTACGATCACACAGGCGCATACGGCCGCATGGGCCTGTGTGATCTCCCGTACACAGAGCGAATTAGGCTACCCTAGGCACTAAGCACCTGAAAGCGCTCATCGTCTTTGATGGATGCGAACTCTGGATCAAGACGCGCCCAATTACGCTTGGATGGTTGGTTATGAAGCGCCACTTCCAAGAGGTCGAACGCTCGGTTACGATTCCCGCTGACTGCTTCGAAGCATGCCTGTCCATATTCGTCGTCCTCCATCGCCAGTTTGTGCGCGATGGCATATTGGCGCTCAGCTTCTCGAGGTCGGTTGGCGGCCCTGTAGACACTGGCAAGCGCCGCCCTAGCCTCATAATCCTCTGGGGCTAGTGATATTGCGGTTTCGAACTGGGCAATTGCCTCATCGTGCAAACCCCTCCACTCAAACACATAGCCCATAAGCCGGTGGGCATCATGCGTATCCTCTATCTCGCTCCCTCGCACGCAGGCCGCGATTGTATCGTCATAGCGTCCGAGGTGAAAGTAGATGTCGGCCAGCCAGCTGTACGCGAACTCATTCTCTGGCTGCAGTCGGATTCCACGCTTGAGCGCGGCAATCGCATCGTCGAATTGTCCCGAGAATGCATATGCGCTCCCGAGTGCCGTTGTCAGCAACGCGTCGCCAGGATTGTGCCTGAGAGCTTCCTGAAGGACCTCCACAGCCGCTTCATTGTTCCCGACTTTCCAGAGGTAGAGCAGTCCTAAGCCGAAATACGCCTCCGTGCACTTCTGATCGAGTTTGGCGGCACGGCGGTACGCATCGAATGCCTTGGTGAGAGGCCCCGTATGATAATAGACTCGTCCCATCCAGCTATATGCCTCAGCCGCAGTAGACTCGTGACCTATCGCGCGTTCGAAGGCAGCCAGGGCCTCGTCGTAATGGCTTAGGCGAAAGTGCGCTTCACCCAGCGCGATCTGCAGCTGCAAGTCGTCGGGATTCCGGGCAGCTGCGTCTCGAGCCTCCTTAAGGTTGTTCTCTAGAACTTCAGTGTTCATAACTCTCCTTGTCAAGGTATAGCAGAACTAACAGATCTTACTCTTTTCCTCTTCACGCCGCCGAGCCCAGGATCGGTCTGGCGCGTCCATCTACACACCACAGGCGCGCTCGATCGCCGATCGCTATGGCAAAAACGGCAGAGAGAAACGAGCGCGAAGAACGGACAATTGGCGCCGTTGCGGAAGGCGTGGGGCTAGCCAGCGCGCGCGATGTCAATAAGCCTGGACTCTAGTCGGTGCGCAGGCCTAGGTTTCCTGAAATCGGATTGCCTAAGGAAGAGATGGGGGATGGTAGCGCTAAGGGTATGCGACACTACTGAAAGGCAGCGCATTCCGACAATCGATGACAGGGAAGTCCGTTGCACGATGATTATTGGTCAGATTAGTCATGAATACACCTCCTTTCGCCATTGAGGGGATTCTCACCGGTGCCGAGGACCCTACCACAGCATTCGTGTGAGGGCAAACCTCGAATGTGTGGCATGGAACAACAATCAGTGTAGGTGCGGAGGCCCAGGTCTAGGGCTATTTCTTGTCGAAAGGCCAATCACTACGGGGTTGCGCTGCGCTTGCAGACGTCGGATACTATTCATAAGGAGGACGATAAGTCGATGAACGTACTACTTCTGGGATTGCGTCCGTACAATATCGACGAGGACGACCTGGCCCGTGTGCGGGAGATGGCTTCGGGCTACGACGTCGTCGTAACCCGAGCGCGGGCCGATGTCGAGGCGCTGCTTCCCGACATCGAAATCGTCGCAGGCGATTTTCCGCGCGATCTGTTGGCGAGTGCGCCAAAGCTGCGCTGGTGGCAGCAATGGCATGCGGGCGTGGACTGGTTAATGGACTACCCGGATGCCGCAGACATGGATTTCATCCTCACCAATGTCTCCGGTCTGCATGCTATCCCGATAACCGAGCACATCTTCGCGATGCTGCTAGCTTTCGCGCGCGACCTACCGAACGTCATCCGGGCACAGGAACGCAAAGCGTGGATTTCTCACGAACGTGACGACGTCTTTGAGTTGGCCGGCAAAACCATGGCGTTAATTGGTGTGGGCGGTATCGGGAGCCATACCGCTGAGGTTGCAACTGCGCTCGGCATGCGCGTAATCGCCGTGCGCCGTCACGCAGACCGACCCGTTCCGGGCATCGAGCGCACCGTAGGCGTCGACCGCCTGCGCGAGGTGCTGCCCGAAGTCGATTTTGTGGTGAATACTCTCCCGCTGACCCCTGATACACAGGGCCTGATCGGCGAGCCTGAACTGCGCGCCATGCGGCCAACGGCATACGTGGTCAACATCGGGCGCGGTGGGACCATGGACGAAGACGCGCTCATACGCGCCTTACAGGACCGATGGATCGCCGGGGCGGGACTGGACGTATTCGAGGCCGAACCGCTGCCCGCGGATTCACCTTTTTGGGAGCTGGATAACGTGATCGTCTCGCCCCACTACGCCGGGCAGACGAACCGCTATGACGAACGCGCCATGGCGATCTTTCTGGACAATCTAGATCGATATATGCGCGGAGAAACACTGCGTAACGTGGTGGACAAGCAATTAGGGTATTGACGACGGTAAGGATCAGTTCGTCACCGGACTGGCGCGCCGGACATAAAAACGGTGACCCTCGTAGGGGATGCAGGTCAGTTGACCGCTCTGGACCAAATCGGACAGTACTGTGGACTCGGCGCCCATCTGCTCAACATAATCGAGCGCTTCCTCTTCGCGCATAGGATGTACCGCCGTAATCGAGAGAATAGCTTGGGCGGGATCGCTTGTGGCGTGGAAAGGTTCTTCCGCATAACCCAAAAGATACTCCACGGTGTCCAAATAACTGCCAAAGATCTGGTGAGCTCGGTTTAGCGCAGCTTCTTCCGGCGCACGCACCCAAGGCTCGGCGGGTGGACGCGTAGTCGCAGCGATGTAAGCTACAGCGGGCTGCAGCTCGTGCACAAACGCGGCCACAGATT
>JBJYXA010000412.1:0-5936 GCA_046259705.1 Caldilineaceae bacterium | reverse complement strand
GGCGATTTTGCAGCCCAGCGGCCGCAGCAGTTTGATCGACTCACCGAGATTGACATCGAGCGTAGGCTCGCCGTCGGGTACGAAGGTCACGTAATCCACGCTTGCGCCTGCCGCACGGCATTCTTCCAGGCGGCGGGCCACTTCTTCGGCGATGGTGTGGGGTGCGTAGAACGACCGTCTATGGACAGAACGCTGTGGGGTAGCGCCGACCTGGCAATAGATACAATCGTATGGACATTGCTTTGGCGCAGGAATGTTGTTGACGCCGAGACTCTGTCCAAGCCGGCGTGAAGGAACAGGCCCGAACACAAGCATGAGTGGCCTCTCTTCTCAGTGTGAGGAATGTAGAAGTCATCGAAACTAGGGTTATTGTGCGACGTGGACGGAATTGACACAAGCGCGATAATATAGGTGTACGAGGAGGTGTATGCGCAGGTGATCGTGGGCCATATGCATGCCGCCTCTTCACCGCTGATTCTGGTTCTCGGGATTCAGGGCTGTACTATCCATACCATCATTCGCTCACACAGAACCTTACGCTAGTACTTCCACGGAAAGGAGCGGAACGTGTACGACAAGATCCTAGTTCTACTCGACGGTTCTTCGCGAGCAGAGACGATCCTGCCGCACGTGAAACACCTTGCGAAACTGGGCAATTCGACGGTGATCCTGTTGCAAGTGGTCGAGCCCAGCGCGACGGTTTCTACCCCCTACGATGTCGTACCATACTACAGCGCAGACCTTGCCGAACAATGGACGCGAGAGGCTCGGGAATATTTGGAAGGCGTGCAGAAAGACTTCCGTGAACTGGGAATCGATACCAAGATAGTCATCGCACACGGCCCCGTGGTGCGATCCATTCTGGACGCAGCCCAGGAGGAAAATGCGGACCTCATCGCCATGGCGAGCCACGGACGCTCGGGCCTTGCAAGTGTCTTCTACGGCAGTAAGGCGGCAGGTGTACTTCAACAGATAGACCGGCCGCTGCTCCTGGTAAGGGTCGGGAAGGAGTAGGCGCGAACACACAAACACGATTCGATCGAAGCCTGTCCATGAAGAGGCGATGGCATTAGTGCAAACGTTCGCATCTCCACCAAAGCAAAGGTGCTTCGTCTTCGTGGACAGGCTGTGCCTCTCTTCCGATGCCCGACGTTATGGCGGTTGATTTTCACAGCTTGTCTATCCACCACTGCACCAGTGTAGCGCGTTCCGCAGCAGCACCTGATAGGACGGGTGTAGCCACACTTCGACGTTGTGTCCGGGTGTGAGGACGCATACTCGCCCGGCGCCGACTGTGCGCGTCCAGCCGGCCGGTTGCGTTCCATGCTCCGATTGCGCCGTTACGAATAGTTCCGCTTCTCCGTCGTCACCTGCGTCGTACGCCATGTGGTAGTGTTCATCCTGTAGCGTGAAAGGCGCGCTGCCGTCGCTAAGCGGTTTAGCCGGATCCGGTACCACGGTCACGGGACATTGCGGCGGATGATGTTCGAAGACACCGCCTATGAGTCTGCGGAACACTGCGGCATCGGCATAACCCGCGGTGCCTGAATGAACGACCAGCAGGCCCGCGCCGTTATTCACATAATCCACGAACGCGTGCTGTACCGATTCTGTCATCCACTCCGACCTGTCTTGGGCGGAGACGTCATTGGATTTTGTGAATAGGACCACCGGATAGGCGGCCATCTCCTCTGCGGACCAATCACCTGCGTCCTCGACAAAGTCGAATCGAAAGCCTTCACTGACCAAGGCAGCGAGTCCTTCGCGAGCCGTGCGCGCGGGATGCCAGTAGTCGTCACAGAGGACGAGCACGTTGATAGTTTCGCTTGCACTGCCGCTCATATCATTTTCCGAATCTAGATTTGGCCCTAATTGTGGCTGACGGATAGAGACTGACCGGACGGGTGCGCGGGACGGCGCGGATACGCCTGCATGCCTCTACGGGCGCGCAATCTGGCACAACTTGATCGGCCTCGTCCACCATAATCTCCCAAGGTCTTGTGGGATTACATCTCACATGTCGCCGCCCACGCGGTGATAGGCATGTCCCTTGGCAAGGCGTACGAGATGTTCGACAGTCAGGTACCGCTCCAGCTCGAGGGCTTGTTCACGCGATAATTGTCCACTCTTGCTGCGGTTGAGCAGTTCGCCCATACGGTCCTGCAGTATAGGCGAGGGCGAGAGATTCAGCACCGCGTGCGGGTCCGGCTGCTGGGCGAGCGTATCCAACACCACGATGGCGTCGTGAAATGCCGGCTGGTCGGACATCTGAACGGCGGCCAGACCGCGGGCTAGGATTTCCGGCATCCGGTCGCGATAGTATTCGAGTTCGTGGTCTAGGTCGTCTGAAATCTTGACGGTGATCTTCTTTGACATTGCTCTCCTCCGCTGGCGCAATCCATGACGCATCCTAATACGCGATTACGAACATGATGACGTGCGCAGCACAGGAGTAGTTGCGGTGAGTCGAACCAGGGCGCGATCAAATCCTCTGTCCAAGGTTCTTACTCTGCAAGAAGGGTCTTCATCACATTGCCGATGCAATAATCTGCGCCAGCTCCTTGGAGCGTTTTGAGCCGATCAGTACTTTGCGTCCGTCGGTCAACGTTAGTTCGACCCCTTCGTTGCCGCTAATATTGTAGGCCCTCTTGCCGGATAATCCCACACGAATGCCCCACCCGCCATATTCCTTGAGCGGCGCATAAGTGCGAGCTTCGACTTTCGCGATCTCCGTGAGAGGAATCGTTCGCCGCACAACGGGTGAGAATCGAATCTCGACAGCGGAAGCATTCACAGTAACGACGAGTTCGAAGAGGAAGAAAAGGAGGGGCAAACCTATGCCAAAAGCCAGCCAGAGCAATACCATCATCCAGTCTGGCGCCGGATTATTACCCCATGGCTTGCCCAGCACGATTTGACGGTAGAAACCCCACCATTGGAGACCGGCGACAAACGCGATTATGAGCCAGAGCCACGGGCCACGAAATCGCTGCTCTTCACGGAAACGAACGGGTGGAATCTCGTTCATATCTCTTCTCCGGACGAGCGCAGGTGAATTCGCCGATCGGTGGCGGCTGTATTCGTTTCCAACCCGAACGTGCTAGGTTGGCTCTGTTTCTGCTACAGTCTCATCTTTGTCCAACACCTCGAGCGTCAATATCTCGAGTTCATGTCCGCCCGTAATCTTCGTGATAGGCGTTAGGCACACCGGACAGCGGAATGACTGCAGGTTGGCGATGATGCGTTCTTCTCGACACTGGGGACAGTAGCCCGCTGCATCAACAATCTCTATGGCGAGTCTGGATCCCTTGAGAACGCTATCGTCACTTGCGATTTCCCAGGAGAATTCCAGAGCCTCCGGGACCAAGCCCGTTAACGCTCCTATGCGGAGATTGACCGCGCTGACAGTAACATCGCCCTGATTGGCGAGCTCCTCCTCCAGCGATTCTACCAGCCGCATAGCGATGGACAATTCATGCATTGGACGTGCCTTGCTGGGACTCTGTCAACGGCATTAGGGTTAACCTTTGCGCGTGGTCGAGGTCCCACATCATCTCACCTATGCTACCTGTATGCGCTTGTCTTCGAAACGCATCTGCAGATAATCCACCCACTCATCGACGCCAGCGCCTGTCTTGGCCGATACTTTGAAGACCTCTGCGCCCGGACGCACCTCGTGGATATTCCGTTCCAGCAGAGGTACATCACATTCCACAGCCTCAGCGATGTCCATCTTGTTAATGATTACTACATCGGCTGTGTTGATGAGCGTAGGATACTTGAGCGGTTTGTCCTCACCTTCCGTGGTAGCGACGAGCATAACTCGTATATCCTCGCCCAGGTCGAAATCGCCCGGGCAGACAAGGTTGCCTACATTCTCAACGAAAAGAAAGTCGATGCCGGCCAGATCCCAATCGCTGATGGCATTGGCCACCATATCCGCTTCCAGGTGGCACATAGTCCCGGTGAGGATTTGCTTGGTTAGCGAGCCGCTCTGCGCGAGCCGTTCTGCGTCATTTTCGGTCGCAAGGTCGCCCGTCACCGCGGCCGCGACGTACCTGTCACCCAGCGCGATCATTGTGCGGCGCAACAACTCAGTCTTGCCGGAGCCGGGGCTGCTGACCAGATTCGCGACGAACACGCCGTTGGCCGCAAACTGCGCACGCATGTCATGAGCCAGTTCATCGTTCTTGTTCAATATCTTCTTGCGAATATCCAAAATTCGCGGTTGTGACATGGTGTACCATCCTATTAGGAACAAATGGTCACATACGATGAAGTACCGACCATGATCAATTTCATCCTTTCATCATAGCGCCCGGGCACGATCGCGCCAATAATTATGTTGGGGCGTCCGCACGCGGATGCTATACTCGCGTGGAGTATCCACCGCAGACTCGCCGTGTTCAGAAATAGACAAAGTGAGTGATGGTGGAAGATTCCGTCTGTTTGCGAATGCGGTATCAAAGCGACCGCGCAAAGTTACGGAGTAAACGCCAATTATGACAACCGCACCACAGACTCCTGCCGCCGGTGCGCAGAATTCCTATCCGAGAGGTCCGCAGCGAGATAGGAATGCCCTAGAAACCGTCTACAAGATGTCGTCTAACGAGAACCCTTTGGGCTGCTCGCCCAAAGTGGCGGCGGCGGTGGAAGCCGCGGCAGCCGGGCTGGGAGATTATCCGCCTTACACGGACGATGCGCTGCGCGAAGGGTTGGCGGAGATGCATGGAAGGGGGTTGACGCCCGAGTATTTCGTGACGGGAAACGGCGGCTGTGATGTATTGGAAATGATTGCGCGCGCGTTGCTCCAGCCAGGCGATGAGGTCATTATCAACCCGCCCACATTTCCCATCTATGCATTGACCGCGGAAGCAGTGGGCGCCAGGATAGTGAAGGTGGATCTCGAACCCGAGACCTTCGCCGTTAGCGTGGATGCAATTCTGGATGCGTTATCGGACCATACCAGATTGATTTATATCTGCAGCCCCAACAATCCAACAGGCACATTGTTGGCTAAAGAACAGATGGCGCAGATCATGCAGTCACTGCCGGAACGGGCTATTGTCGTTTTCGACGAGGTCTACTACCATTTTGTCTCCGATAAGAACCGCCCGGACCCCATTGACTACGTACTTAAGGACGCCAACATCATTGTCCTGCACAGTTTCTCCAAGGCGTATGGACTGGCCGGTTTGCGGCTGGGTTATTGCATCGCAAAGCCGGAGATAGCGCAGCAGATTTCGGCATTGCGCCTGCCCTTTCATCTGAATACTCTTTGTTTCGAAGCCGGCATGGCTGCACTGGCGGACACGGCTCACGTAGCGGAGACTGTGGCAGTCACGTTGGCGGGCCGGGATTGGCTCGTTGGACAGCTACGCGAGCTCGGGTTGAAGGCGTGGTCGAGCCAAGCGAATTTCGTGCTGTTCCGTTGTCCTGTACCGGCAACCGAGTGGGCGAGTAAGCTGGAAGGCTACGGCATACTCGTACGCCCTGCTTTCGGCCTGCCGGATTATCTGCGCGTTACCGTAGGGTTGCCTGAAGCCAATAGGGCGTTTGTCGATGCATTGACAGAATTGGTCGGATAAACGGCACGGGACTGTCGATTCAAGCGCTCTTCCTATTAGCTGTTTTCGCTTCCAGGAAGACACCGGCATACGGCGCCGGGGCTTCGCAAAGGAATCGGCCTGTTTGATCATTCTTCACCAATCTGCTATTGTGCCGGCACACATAAGCTGAGCCATATCCCCTGATGGGATCAGCCTGATCCAATGCGAGTTGTATTTCAAACCTATCTCCCAACCTATCGCCATCGCAGGGCTCGGAGTGAACGAGCGTTCCTGACGATCGTCACACCAATCCCGTTGGAAGTGGCGGAAATGAAAGGGGCATGTCCACATGATCGCAGGCTTCGTCAATCGCGTTGCAAGGGTAAA
>JBJYXA010000411.1:0-8072 GCA_046259705.1 Caldilineaceae bacterium | reverse complement strand
GAACCAGCGCACCCGGCTCCGGAGGCCGGTGCTCTATCCCCTGAGCTACGGGGGCAAAAATCAATCGAGGTGGCCAGAAGGGCGCCAATCGAATGATGCCGTGTTGACGTTTCACTTGGTAGTTGATGGGTCCGGTACCCCTGAAATGTCAACGCTACCAATCTTTTCGAATATAGCATACGAATCTTGGCGGAAGCAAATCCAATTGGTCTGCCACTTGCGCAGTGCTATAATCGGGTCATGCAACTGGATCGCACCTACAGACCGCGCCGCCGGCGGCGCGGTCTTGCTAAGTTCTGGCCGCTCCTCGTACTGGCTGTGGTGGGCATCGTGCTCTATGAGCAACAGCCCGCTTGGCTGATACCACACTCACTGGCGCCAACCCCAGTTCCCACGCGCAGCGCTGTTTCCTTTTTGGCCGACGCGGAAATTGCAGTGAAGGCCGGCAACTATGACGCCGCAATCGATGCGTACCATCAGGTCATGCGACTGGAGCCGGCCAATCCAAAGCCGCTGGCGGAACTCTCATGGATCTATTTGGACTTTCGGGATATTCCCAAAGCCCTGGAGATGGCGCAACGCGCGGTTGCGGTCGGCCCCAAGGATACGGACGCGCTTAACGCACTGGCGCGCGCCCAGGATTGGTCTGGGGAGTATGATGCCGCGCTTAACAGCGCCATGGATGCTTTGGAGATCGATCCGGAGAACGTGACGTCGTTGGCCGTACTAGGCGAAGTCTATACCGATGAAGGCCAATGGGACATCGCTGAAGACTATCTGGAGCAAGCCGCCGCTCTCGACCCAGAAAACGTGCTCGTGCTTCGTAACCAAGCCTATCTCCGCGAAATGCGCGGCGACTACGAGGCTGCTATCGAACTGTACGAAAGGGCGATTTCCATTGCACCATATCGGTTCGACCTTTATATTGAGAAAGGCCGCCAATACCGCGTCGGTCTCCTAGACTACGAGAAGGCAAACGCCGAGTATCAGCGAGCAGTCGACGTCTATCCTAGCGCTACGACCCTGGATGCATTGGGCGACGGTCTTTACAACGCTGGCGATCACATGCAGGCCGTTCGCAAGCTGCGCGAGGCTGTCGACATGGACCCCGACTACGGTCCGGCGTTGGTGCATCTAGGCATGGCTCTGTACGCTCGTCGCAACTATGAGGACGCTGCCGTAGAACTCGAAAAGGGTCTGCAATTGATCGGCGATGATGCGCGTATTGAACAAGTGTACACATTGGGCCTTGCCTACATCTACAAGGACCCTCCAGAGTGCGATCGGGCGGAAGTCTGGCTTCGCAAAGCCTTGGAGGTCGATCCAGAGAGTGGACCGGCCCTAGAAGGGCTTGGGCTTTGTGATCTCTCGCCATAGCAGCGTTGACTCAATCCGCTGGACGCCAGGAGCCTTTGTTTGGTGGTGAAAAAGCAGAGTTCTTTACGGAATGCCAGCGTAGACTGAAGCTGAGGCGCGGGGCACTAGGCGGTTCTCAAAAGCCTCCGCTTTGGTCGATTTTCCAAGAATTCTACCTCTCTTTCGTAATGCGGAATTGATCGCCTTGCCATGACATTGCGACGTTCTCGTCTCAAATCGACATTGCCCAGCAAGGCCACCCTGACGCCCGCGAGTAAACCGGGCGGACGTCAGTCCAACGGCGCGCCTGAGGGAGACGGCCAGAGGCCGGCGGAACCTTCGCTGTCGGACTCTGGCGTCTTGCAAGCGTCCTCGAGCGGCGATACTGCTCAGCGGACTACAACCAGTAAGCGCCGCCTACAGCGCCGTGTAACGCCGCTGGTGGTACTGCAAGAGCCTATCCAGGCAGGCATGCGCAAGGTATTTGACCTTCGCCGCTTCCTCATCGTGATTGGCCTAACCATCGGGGTGTTGCTCATTCCCGCTCCACCGGGAATGAGTGTGGTTGCCCATAGAGCCATCGCATTGTTTGTGTTCACGGGCAGCATCCTTGCTCTGGAACCGGCGCCACTGCCCATCTCGGCGCTCATGGTGCCCATTTGTCAGATCGCGCTGGGGATCGACACGGCGACAGGTGCGTTTGCGCCATTTGGCTCACCCGTGTTGTTCCTGATTCTGGGCAGTCTATTCTTGGCGGAGGCGCTTCGAAAACATGGTCTCACGCGACGTATGGCGCTCTATATCATCGTCGCCACACAAGGAAACATGGACAAGTTACTGTTCGGGATCATGTTTGTCACGGGCATGTTGAGCATGTGGGTGTTGAATACGGCAACCGCCGCCGTACTGATCCCCGTTGCCATCACAATCGCACAGCGCGTGCAGCCGCAGGAAAAGGCGCAACGGGCACTCCAATTGTTGATCCTCGCCATTGCCTTCAGCTCCAGCATCGGGGGCATGGGCACCATCATGGGTAGCGGTGAGAACGCGATTGCCGGTGGCCTTCTTGCGGCCGAAGGCGAATTTGGGTTCCTGTCCTGGATGATCTTTGGCGTGCCGGTTGTGTTCATTCTGATACCGCTGAGCTGGTTCCTGCTGACACGGGCGCTGCCCATCGGCAAGGTATTCATCGACACTGAACCGGTGTCCCAGGAACTGGAGCGACTGGGTGGGCTGAAGGGGCCGGAGCGCGTCATTATCGGCGTACTGGTAGTCTCGGTGGCGCTCTGGATGACAGGTTCCACACTGGAGAAGACATTCAGTTTCCTCCCTGCAACGCTGTTGAGCAGCGCTGTGGTGGCCATCGGCGCAGTCGCCTATTTGTCCATCGAGGAAATTGTGGACTGGAACGATCTGCGGGGCGTGAATTGGGGCGTGTTCTTCGTGATTGGCGCCGGTCTCACGGTGGGTGAGTCGCTGGCCAAGACCGGCGCGAGCGAGTGGTTTGCTGCACAACTGGCGCCCACGCTGGGTGGCATGACGTTCCCGGCAATTCTTGCCATTCTTATGTTGCTTGGCTTCACGTTGACCCAGTTCATGAATAACGTGACCATCGGCGCGATTATGGCGCCGGTGTTAATTACGCTTGCACAGGCAACCGGGATGCCGCCGGCCAGCTTAGTGATTCCTACAATCATGTCGCTGGCGCTTGCCTTCATGCTGCCCAGCGCTTCGGCCCGTATGACCATGGTATCAGTCACGGGGGCTGTGGACCAGCGCACCATGTTGCGGACAGGCCTCATCGTGGGGCTGCCCAGCGTGCTCCTTCTCTATGGATTTTTCTTCGTGCTTGCCTATTTGGGGTTGTTCTAGCTCAGTGATTCTGTCGCATTCCACCGGCTGCCGTTTCAAGGTATAGCGTGGCGAAAGGAGAAGTTAGCGATGAGGATATGGTTGATCGGCGCCTCTAGCGCTGGAACTGAGGCGATCCGCCAGCTTCAGAAAAGTACGCAGATCGACCTGGTTGTCTCAGCCCCAACGCCAGACCCACGCGCCGTTCGCGAGGGCGTATTGGACAGAGTTGACCATGTAGAAACGGTAACCCCGGTAAATGTCGACTCTTTGGCTAGGCGCATACGCCCTGACCTGATCCTACTTGACTCCTCAGCAAGCAGCTATCGTGGTCGTGCCGGCGGCACGGAACTCTCGCAGGCGCTGACATACGAGATCGCGGCTGCGAGCGAATACCCCTGTGTGGTGATCTAGTGTAGGACTTGGCGCGGTTCGCGGGGAGAAATGATTGTGTGCCCGCCAATACGATCCGACAGAAGGTCGAATGCTATGAGTGATCGCCATGAGTGAAAATCGCATTCAGTCTACGCCCCACAACCTTGGGCTCTACCGGCTGGAGGGCTTTTCCGGTCGGCGCGCTCAACTGATCCAGCTACATGAGTGGATGACGGGGAACGACGACTTGCCGGCGATAGCCATCAGCGGCGAACAGGGCGATGGAAAGAGCGCGCTGGCTACGGCGGCAGCGTGGAACAATTTCCATTACTTCGAGGATGGAATCGTACGGGTGGGAGCGGCCGGCATGAATCGCTTCCGGCTCTATGATATCGTTCGCACTCTAGATACCGTATTCGGCACAACGTTGACCCGCATTAGTGAGGACCGTTGGGGCATCAGCATTCTGGAGCAGTTGTACAGACGCAAGCGGCTCCTTGTGCTGGATGAGCTGTCTGATGCCACGGACTCCGAAATCGCCGTCATCATCGACATCATTGGCCATTTGGATGACGCAGGCGGGAGTTCGCGGATCCTTATGCTCAGCAGGGATTTCAACCCTACGATTGAGTCGCTTGTCAAGTTTCAGCACCTTCACCTGGAAGGCCTGCTTCCCGAAGAATTGCCGCAGTTCATAGAGAATAGAGCCCCACGCGAGGTGCGCGAATCGGCTCTGACGATGGTAGATGAACTGTATGCGCTCTCGCGCGGTAGACCGTACGTGATGCGCCTGATCTTGGGCTTGATGCTGGACTACGATTGGCTGGATCTCGGCGCTCTGCTGGGCAGCGTGGCCCAGCCTGATGGTACAGTCGCCGCAGTCGATCTCGCAGCATTTGCCGTCGAGAACTTCGCATCCATCCGTCCCGAAGCCGGACCGCTGCTCAATCGTCTTGTTAGCGCTGCCGGCGGCGCATCTCTTGCCGCCATGCGCGAGCTATTCTGGACGGGCCTTGGCACACCGCGCGAGCTGGGCGCAACACTGCTCGCCCTGCAGGAGCGGGCGCTTATCGACCATGATGCGTTTCACGAACGGATTCTGCTGCATCCATTTGTCCGCACCTATGTGGAGCAGAACGCGATCCTGCTGGGCGAAGACTGGGATCGGCGCCATGCGTCCTACTATGTGGATCAGGTAGAGAAGTACCAGTATCTACCGGTCGACCGCTGGCCGGAAGTGGATACCGAATGGGGCAATATGTACCGTGGTGCAGACTGGTGCGCGGGTCGCATCGATCGTCTGTGGGAGACACCCGCGTTGGAGCTCGTTTCCGATCCGGACATTGACACCGCCGGGTTGGAGTTGTCAAGCGAAGCGAGCGACCACATTCGTGACCTGCGGTTGGCTCGAAATTACGCGTTGGCGCTGGCCCATTACGTGTTCTGGAGGCATCCGCCCGGCACACTGCGCTGGCTTTCCACAGGTGCAGTGGCCGCGCTCGCGCTGGGCGATATGCGCAACTATGCATGGTTGTTAGTGAATATAGGGCGGCATCTATTCTTCATCAGTCGCGTGGAAGAAGCGATCGAATGGCTGAACCGGGGCGCAGCCATCCTAGACAGCCAGGATCAACTGAGTGAACTGGCCTATGCCTACACGGACCTGGGCACTTCCTTCCGGATCTTGGACCAGCCGCGCGAAGCGCTGGCCTATTTCCGCGCTGCATTTTCCTGCGTTGCGCAACTGGGCGACCAGTACGGTGTCGCAACGACCTATATGAACTTGGGCAGCGCACATTACGGCCTTCAGGACTACGATGAGGCCTTGCATGAGTACCAGCAGGCCCTCAGAATCGCCATGCGCATGGCCAATGTTCAGCAAATCGCCAGCGTGTTCAATAGTATGGGATTGGCGATGGAAGGGATGGACAAACTGGAGGAGGCGCAAGATGCCTACACCAGGGCTCTGACTAACTTCCGACGGATCGGTGACGTCACCGGCATCAGTACCTGCTACAACAACCTGGGTTCCGTGTGTTTTGCGCAGAGCGATTTTGGAGCGGCGCTGGCTTGGTATGAGCTTGACCAGAAGCTTTCTGAAGAGCGGGGCGCGTGGACAGATATGGCGGCCACGCTGCACAATTTGGGCCATGTATCGTTGGAACTGAATGACTATGCCCAGGCCTCAGCGTATTTCTCGCAAAGCCGCGACCTCTATGCCGCCTTCCAACTGCTGGACTACATGCGCGAGGAGGAAGAGATGCTTGCATACATCGAGTCGGTGGCCCCCGAAGTATCCCCGGCGAAGGAGGGCGTTTCGTAGGCAGGCGTGGGCAAGTGCGTTCGGCAGGCAGCCGCGCATATGTTTTTCTAACAAAATGCTTACGTGTTTCTAGCGACGCGAGGAGAAAACTCGGGTATATTGAGGCTATAGGAATTTGCGGGCGCGCTCGCGATAGAGTATCATGCTCGTTAGCACTCTACAGGTATGAGTGCTAACGAGTTTGTGTGAGTGATAACCACACGCGACCAAACTTGAATTGTATTTGAGTGTTGATAAGGTAAAGCAAAGTTAGAAGACATTTGGCTAAGGAGGAAACACCATGAACTTGAAGCCTCTGGGCGACCGCGTGGTCGTGGAACCTATCGAACAGGAAGAACAGACCAACACAGGAATTTTCTTGCCGGAGACGGCCAAGGAGAAGCCCCAGCAGGGAAAGGTTATCGCCGCAGGTCCTGGCTCGCGCAAAGACAGCGGTGAGCGCATCGCTATGGACGTGCAGGTAGACGATACGGTGCTGTATGCGCGCTATGCGGGCACGAGCATCAAGCTTAATGGCCAGGAATACCTGATCCTCAAGGAGACGGACATTCTGGCAATCGTGGAAAACGGAGACAAATAACCACGTCAGCCGCTTATGGCTGCTGGTATCTGTAGCCCTGCTGACATAGCAGGCTTGAACACTTTTGAGGAGAATGAAATATGGCGAAGCAGATTGTATTCGAAGACGAAGCCCGGAAGAGTCTGAAGGAAGGCGTCGACGCGCTAGCAGAAGCTGTCAAGACCACCCTGGGCCCCAAGGGCCGAAATGTGGCGCTCGATAAGAAGTGGGGCAGCCCGACGGTTACCCACGACGGTGTGACGGTCGCCAAGGAGATCGAACTCGAAGACCCGTTCGCGAACATGGGTGCACAGCTTCTGAAGGAAGCTGCTACCAAGACCAATGACGTGGCCGGCGACGGCACTACGACTGCCACCGTTTTGGCGCAGTCCATCGTCAACGAGGGGCTGAAGAACGTGACGGCCGGCGCGAACCCCATGCTGCTGAAGCGTGGCATCGAGGCTGGGCGTGATGCGATCGTGGCGGCTCTGGCCGACATGGCGACTCCCGTCAGCGGCAAAGAGAGCATCGCTCAGGTTGCGAGCATTTCCGCTGCCGATCCCCAAATTGGCGATTTGATTGCCGAAGTCATGGACAAGGTCGGCAAAGACGGCGTTATCACCGTTGAAGAGAGCAAGGGTCTGGAATTTGAGACCGAGTACGTGGAAGGTATGCAGCTCGACCGTGGTTACCTGAGCCCTTACTTCGTCACCAATTCCGAGCGCATGGAAGCCGAAATCGAAGACGCGTACATTCTGATCACAGACAAGAAGATCAGCAGCGCCAGCGACATCGTTCCCATTCTTGAGAAATTGGTCCAGATCGGCAAACGTGAGTTCGTCGTAGTTGCCGAGGACGTAGACGGCGAGGCCCTCGCCACGCTGGTCTTGAACAAGCTGCGCGGCATGGTCAATGCGCTGGCCATCAAGGCCCCTGGTTTCGGCGACCGCCGCAAGGCTATGCTGCGTGACATCGCTGCCCTAACGGGCGGTCAGGTCATCACCGAGGAACTCGGCCGTAACCTGGAATCCGTCATGCTGGAGGACCTGGGCCGCGCGGCCAAGGTCGTCAGCACCAAGGACACGACCACTATTGTGGACGGCGCCGGCTCCACCGAAGATATCAAGGGCCGTATCGAACAGATTCGCGCCGAGATCGAGGCCAGCACGAGCGATTACGATCGCGAGAAGCTGCAAGAGCGGTTGGCCAAACTGGCCGGCGGTGTCGCCATCATTCGCGTTGGCGCCGCAACCGAGACAGAGCTCAAGGAAAAGAAGCACCGTGTCGAGGACGCGCTCAGCGCGACCCGTGCGGCTGTGGAAGAGGGCATCGTGCCCGGCGGCGGTGTTGCGCTCATTAACGCGATTCCGGCCCTGGACAAGATCAAGCTCGAAGGAGACGCCGCTACCGGTGTCAACATTCTGCGACGTTCCCTCGAAGAGCCTATGCGCATGATCGCCTCCAACGCCGGACTCGACGGTCCGGTCGTCATCGAGCGTGTGCGCGGTCTGCACGCCGACGGCAATTTCAACACCGGTTATGATGTACTGGCGAACGATTACGTCGATATGCTGGAAGCCGGCATCATCGATCCCGCCAAGGTTACCC
>JBJYXA010000410.1:0-1921 GCA_046259705.1 Caldilineaceae bacterium | reverse complement strand
TCAGCAGATGGTCATGCAGGCACCGGCTGAGCAATACTATAGTGACCAGTATTACTGTCAATAACGACTTAATTTGTCCTCAATTTGCCGACTTAAAAAGTCCCTTTTTTAACGACAAAAATGTCCGCTCTAGTTTTTGATGTCGGTCTCAGTCATTACCTCCTTTGGCGACTCAACCGCTTGAGGCGGCCGGCCGAGTAGACCCGCCTTACGCTTCTCCTTGAGCCGATAGCTCTCACCCTTGATGTTCAATGTCGTTGCATGATGCAACAAGCGATCGAGAATCGCCGTGGCCAGGATATGGTCATTGAAGACCTCTCCCCAATCGAGAAAGCTCTTGTTGCTGGTAATGATCATGCCGGCGCGTTCGTAGCGCCGGACGACGAGACGAAAGAAGAGGCTGGCTTCATCGCGCGTAAGCGGCAGGTAGCCGATCTCGTCCACAATCAACAGTTTTGGGTAGGTCAATTGCTTGAGCGAGCGCTCCAGCCGGTTCTCATGTCTGGCCTTCACCAAACGAGTCATCAGCGTTTCCAGGGTCAGAAACAATACCGAATATCCGGCTTCCACCGCCTTGACACCCAGGCCGATCGAGAGATGGGTCTTGCCCACACCGGGCGGACCGAGGATGACGACATTGTGGGCGCGTTCGACAAAGCTGAGTCCGGACAGCTCGCGGACCTGTCGCTTATCGAGACTGGGCTGGAAAGCGAAGTCGAACTGTTCCAGTGTCTTGACCCAGGGAAAGCGAGACTGCCGCAGCCTTGTCTGAATCCCCTTTTGGTAGCGGCCATTCCATTCCGCTTCCAAAGCCTGGGTCAGGAAGCTTTTGTAGTCCAACTCTTTTTGAGCGGCATGTTCACATACGGCATCCAGCTGGAGTTCCAGATGGTCCATCTTCAGTTTTTCCAGCAGTGTGGTCAGTCGCTCCATGTCGCCGCCTCCTGGTACGTGGCCAACGAACGTCGTTCCACCTGCAGCGCCTCGCGCCACAATTGAGCGTGATGTTCGCCGACCGTGACCCAGCCTTCGCTGGCACTCTGCAGCCGATGCGCAGCCACCAAATAATCGCCGGCAAAGATGCGCAAATTGTCATCAAGACCAATCCGCACCGTTACCGTCCTGCCCACCAGGTCACCGGGCACGCTATAGCGGTTGCCGCGGACCTCAATGTAGCCGTCCCAACTGACCTGACGCGTCTCGTAGTAGGATGTGTCATAGCGCACAGCCGGCAGCTCTTGCAGCAGCGGATGTTCGCGCTCGAAGCGTTCGGTGATGATCTCCTTAACCGTGCCATGTAGCCGCTGGTCGGCTTCTGTGGCCAGCCATTGCTCAGCCAGTTGGTTCAGGTGAGCCCAGCTGTCGAAGGCACGATAGCGTACGAAGAAGTTGCCCTTGATGTAGCCGACCATGCGCTCATCTTTGCCTTTTGTTCGCGCTCGATATGGCCGGCAGGCGCGCGGCGTGAAGCCATAGTGCCCGGCCAGATCCAGAAAGCGCTCGTTGAAGCGCACCTGGCCGTTTGACGGATGGGCGAGCACAGCTGCTTTCTGATTGTCCACCAATACCTCTTGCGGAACGCCACCGAAGTATTCCAGACTGCGCACGATTCCCTCATAGGTGTGTTCGGCGTCTTCGCGTGCACAACACCAGAAGTGAAAACGGCGCGAGTAGCCCAGCAGGTTGACGATGAAGTGTACCTTCGTCTCACGGCCGGCGATCTCCGTCGTCAAGTTACCCCAGTCGCTCTGCAGCTGCCGTCCCGGTTCGGTCTCAAAGCGTACCGTCGCTTTGCCTTTGCGCAGCGCTCGCTTCGGCTTGATGTAGTCCCGCAAGATGGTTCCTTTGCCTTCATATCCGCGCGTCTCGATCTCGCGCAAGATGACCTGTGCATTCCAAACACCTGCGGCGAGCAGTTCAT
>JBJYXA010000409.1:0-1513 GCA_046259705.1 Caldilineaceae bacterium | reverse complement strand
CGATCTGTGTTTGCGATCAATCCCCAACGCGGATTACTACCTTGCCCTGAGCGTGCCCTTGCCCGATATACGCCATCGCTTCCGGCGTTTCGTCCAGCGAATATGTTCTATCGACGATGGTTCTGATTTTGCCGGCCTCGAGCATGTCCCGGAGAGTCAGAAGGTCATCCTGTTTCGGCGACGAGTAATAGGGCCGTCCCTGTTGCCGGGCGTAGAACGAGCGAATCATCGCACTGGCCACGGGGCCCATGCCGGCATTACCGCTATTAGGGATGACGCGCCCGCTGGGTGACAGCGCTCGTTTATATTCAGCAAACGAACGGCTCGTTGCGTTATCGAGGATGAGGTCGTACTGCTGCCCATTCTGGGTGAAATCCTCCCGTGTGTAGTCGATGACATGGTCGGCGCCGATGGAGCTGACCATCTCCACATTGCGCCCGCTGCATACTCCGGTCACCTCTGCACCGAGCGCTTTGGCGATCTGCACGCCAAACGTACCGACGCCGCCCGAGGCGCCGTTGATGAGTACCTTCATGCCCGGCTGTACCTTGCCGGCGTCGCGCAAGCCGTGCAGCGCGGCCAGCGCCGAGGTGGCTACGGCACCGGCCTGTAGGTAATCGACACTCTCCGGCTTCGAAACCAGCTTTTCCTCGGCCGTGGAAACAAGCTCCGCGCAGCCGCCTTTGCAGGCGCCAAACACCTCGTCTCCGGGCTGGAAACGAGTCACGGCGCTGCCCGTTTCTTCTACGATTCCAGCCAAATCGTATCCCGGCACATAGTTCTTCGGTTTGGGGAAGCCGACCACGAAGCGAACTCCATACGGTGCACCCATCATGGCGTAATAGTCACCGGCATGGATGCCCGCCGCACGTACCCGCACCAGAACGTCCTCTTCATTAACCGGCGGCGCGTCGATCTCACGTAGCTCGAGTACGTTGGGCGAACCGTACCCTGTCTGAACGATGGCCTTCATGGTGTGTCCTCCATTGTGATTATGATTTTTCCTTTGACGTCGCCCGCACCGATGCGTCTCAACCCTTCTTGGACTTGGCGCAACGGGTACACTGTGTCGATGACGGGCACGAGCTTGCCGTCGACAAAGAGACTGGTCAGACGATCTAGGTCAGGGATATTTGGCTTGTGCATCACAAGGCCGATTCGCTGCCGACCGGTCCGCGTCAGGAACCCCTTCAGAAACACCTCAGCGACCGTAGTACCTCTGCCGCCGATCATGGCATACGTACCTGCAGGGGTCAGCGCGCGCCGATAATCCGATACGGACTTGTTGCCAATCACGTCGACGATCAGGTCGTATTGCTGCCCGCTGCGCGTGAAATCTTCCTGTTGGTAATCGACGACGTGGTCGGCGCCTAACGAATGTAACATCTCTAGCTTGCCGGCGCTGTCCACACCCGTTACTTCCGCACCATAGAATTTGGCGATCTGGATGCCTAGCGTGCCTACGCCGCCGCCCGCGCCATTGAATAGGATGTGCTGACCCGGCTGGAATTCT
>JBJYXA010000408.1:0-3146 GCA_046259705.1 Caldilineaceae bacterium | reverse complement strand
TCGTTTTGATCGGCGTAGGATACGGCAAAATCGGCTAGCGCTTGATCGAAAACATCTGTGTCGCCCATGTAGGTAGTGATGGCGATGCTGTCTCCAGATCGGGCATGGGCGCGTGCCAGAGTCCAGCCGCACATCTGTCCGTACAAATGCAACTCACTGGGCTTCATCTTCTCAGTATTCAGAGACAGTTTCCAATCCATGAGTTGGCGCACGTAAAAGTCACGCGATACGTGGTCGAACGTGCTGGTCCAGTGATCCCAACCCAAGAACGAATCGCTGACAGCCTGCATCAACCTCTGGCCCTCCACGACCCGCCGGCCATGGTCTGCAAATTGGCTCTTGCCGAGATAAGCCTCGAGCACCGACGCCGTGGCCTCTTTGGCCTGTAGAAACAGGGTATCCTGCCGATCCCGCCCTACAAACAGCAAGATCCAGCAGCGTGTGCCGACGCTGCCGACGCCTACGACCTTGCGCGCGATGTCTACAATCTCGTATCGCTCCGTAAGGTGACGGCGATCACTTTGCAGGGTTCGGCGAAATCTGCGAATGAGCATCCGCAATTCACGATCGAGGTCCCGATAATCAGCCTCCGACAAGAGTTCGACAGCCGGGACCACGAGCGGTGGAGAGTTTACTACTTGGAGCTTGCCCTCGACTTGGCTAGTTAATTTTTCAACTGCGCGGGCATTGTCCCGGTGATGCGCCCCGGCAAAGTCCTGAGAGAAGGCTCCAATTACTTTTGGTTTAGCGGTATTGCCCCAGCGCGCAACGATCCCGGCCTCATCCAACAACGCATACCAGATATCGATGTTGCGCATCAACGAAAACTCTGCCATAGCGCGCCGGTACTCTTCTATGACGCCAAGAACGATTGAACGACGTTTCTTCTCTTTGAAGCCGCGCTCCCGTCCGACAATTTCAAAACTGGTTGCCAGACGTTTCAAATCCCATTCAAACGGTCCGGGTAGCGTTTCGTCGAAATCATTGATGTCAAACACTAGGTCGCGCTCGGGTGAACCAAAGCCGCCGAAGTTTGCCAGGTGCGCATCGCCACACAACTGCGCTTTTAGCCCTGCGTTGGCGGTATGGGCAAGATCGCAGGCCATGACGGCGGCCGCGCCGCGGTAGAAGGCAAAGGGGGAAGCCAGCATACGGCCGTAACGAATCGGTACTAGCTCCTGCACACGCGTGATACATTGTGCTTCGAGTAGACCAATCGGGTCCGGTCGATCGGCTGGCGCTTCCCATGCTGCCTGTGCGTCCGGCGGCGTCTCTTTCCGCGCCGCCTCACCGGCGCGCACCCTCTCCTCTGGTGAGAAGTGGCGGACCTTGGCCGGCTCACCGATAGGGATGTTGGCCTCATCGTGCTGCTGGTCCGGTGGCTGAACTATGTCTGTGCCCATGTTTCATGCCTTCGCTCAATGGCGGCGGACGCGGTCTCAAACCTCACATCCGCCGCCATGAACAGGATGGTCTGCAATCGACCTCGGTCTGTCAAGAATCTGGATATGCCTCTCGATAGGCTTCTATGACATCTTCGATTGTGTCGAAGAAGGCGTCACTCCCGATCGCATCAGTCACCCCAGAGCGATCCAATTCCGTGCGCACATCGTCCTCAACTTGCGACAGCACCAGCTTGACCTTTCGTTCCTTCAGCAACTGTGCCATCTCAATCAAAGTTGCGCCTGCGGAAAAGTCAACTTCATCCACCGCGGTCGCATCGATGCACAGCCAGGAGAGAGGAGGATCGGCTTGATTCACCTGATCAAGTACTTCCTGAGTGAAAAACTCCGCATTGGCGTAGTACATGCTATGGTTGAACCGGTAGACCAGTAAGCCGGGAAGCACCTTGGCGTGGCTGCTAATCGGCGCCGCCTTGAACTTGCCATCTTCATCAGTTTTCAGGAGCGAGTTCTTTGGCTTATAGCCATGCCGGGTGTGGACCAGAATGGAGAGTACCATCGCCAGCAGGATACCCTGCTCGACGCCGACGAAGATCACTACGGCAGCTGTGATAAGTGCAACCCAAAATTCTACTGGACGCTGAGCCAAAATCTTGCGCATGCCCTTGATATCTACCAGTTCGACGCCGATCAGGAATACTACCGCCGACAAGACGGCATTCGGCATATACGCTAACGGTTTGGTCAGAAACAACAGTACGATCAGGACGATGCCAGACGTAGTTAACATTGAAAGCTGGCTGTGCCCGCCGGCGCTGTCAACCATCTGAGTCTTTGTGGGACTGCCATTCACCACAAACGTGCCGGTTAGTCCCGCGCCAATATTGGCCAGACCCAGACCGATTAGGTCGGTGTTCTCACTAAATGTCTCGTTGTAGCGGGTGGCGTAGGCGCGTGAGGTTGCGGCGCTCTGGGCCAGAATGACCACGAACATCGACACGGCTACGGCAATGAGCTGTCCAAGGATGGACTGGTTCAGGGTTGCACCTGTCGGCAAGCCGAACTTCGGCAGCCCGCCGGGTACGGTGCCTAGCACCGACACGCCATGCGCGGCAAAATCAAAGAAGTAGCTGGCCACAATCATCCCAATCACGGCGATCAACGGTCCCGGGATGCTCTTGGATATCATGCGGCCGCCAACGATGATTGCGAGCACGCCTATCGAGACTCCAAGCGTCCAGACGTTCACCTGGCCCAGTTGCTGTACATCCGTGATCAGGTTCTGGATCGGGCCGCTGCCACCACCTGGGATGCCGAGCATTCCGGAAATCTGGCCGATCGCCACCTGGACGCCGACGCCTGTCAGAAAGCCAATCAGCACCGTCCGTGAGAGAAAATCGGCCAGGAAACCCAGCTTCAGCACGCGGGCAATAATCAGGAACGCGGCTGCCAACAAAGCCAGGATGCCTGCGTAGGCGACGTATTCCGGCGAAGCGACTGTTGCCAGCCCCACCAGCCCAGCCGCCATGATGGCTGCCGTCGCTGAATCCGCGCCCACCACCAGATGGCGGGAAGATCCAAACAGCGCAAAGAGGGCCGTGGGGATCAGAATGGTGTATAGGCCGGTGACCACGGGCATGCCCGCGATCTTCGAATAGCCCATTACCTCAGGAATGGCGAGCGCAGCGAGAGTGATTCCGGCGACGATATCCAACGGCACCCGTTTGGAGTCGATCGGTATGA
>JBJYXA010000407.1:0-6013 GCA_046259705.1 Caldilineaceae bacterium | reverse complement strand
CTTCCACCATCACGCCCGCCTTCAGATACTGATTCACCAGCCACACTACCCGCTTGTCTTCGATGTCCCGTTTCATCCGCGACATCAGTCGGTCGTGATTCACTGTGTCAAAGAACTTCGCCAAGTCCATGTCCACCACCCACACGTTGCCGTCTTCTACATACCCTTGTGCTTTGCGCACCGCATCGTGTGCACTTCGCCCAGGTCGAAAACCGTAACTGTGGTCCCTGAATTTCGGCTCATATTCCTCACTCAGCACTTGGTGCATCGCTTGCTGGATCAGTCGGTCCTGCACTGTCGGGATCCCCAGCAGCCTTTCCCCTCCATCCGGCTTTGGTATTACTACTTGCTTTACCGGACTTGGTTGGTATTCCCTCAAGTCCAGCTTCGCGCGGATACTTCGCCAGTGCTCCAGTAGATGGCCCGGTAGTTCCTCCACCGTCATCCCATCCACCCCAGGCGCACCTTTGTTGCTCTGCACCCGCTCCATTGCCCTCACCAGGTTCCGCCCGCTGAAGATTCGTTCCCACATACTCTCTTCGTGTTGAGCCATTTCTTTCCCCAGTCACCCCGGTAACGCCTTCACCCTGACCGCTTACCCTCGGCCCTCCGCCTACTCTCCACGGCCAATCTGTCTCTTACAGATGTCGGTTGCCTACGTTACCTTGCTTCCTTCTGCTCAACTCCCTCTCCGTTTGGCCCTTCGCCCTGTAGTCAGGTTTCCCCAACCGCCCCGGATGGTCGTTACTCCATCGACTACTATGGCCGCTGCTGACCCCTGCCTTCCAGTCTCCCTTCAGACAGGTCTCCCCGGATAAGGTTCGATAACTTTCACCTGACCCTTGCCGCATTTACACAAGGCTGCTCTGACCCTCTTCGGGCTTCACTGCCTTCTGCCAGCTTACCCCGCACCCCATGCCTCTTATGCGGTTCTTGTCCATCAAGTCCAGGCTTTGCTTCCAGCTTCCTCCCCACGCAGGCTCACGCTCACGCAGTTGCCTTCTGCTAGCGGTTCGTCGGGTCAACGCCCGCAGAGGTCTTTCACCTCCTAGCTATCGCCAATGCCGGGCGTACAGAAACGAGAAACGCCGGTTGCCCCCGACGCTTCTCGCGCTTGATGTTTTGAGTGACGCATTCCGCACTAGGCCTGCATCTCTGCCACCTCGATCAGAGCGGCAATATAGCCGATGGCATAGGCGCGGCCGCGATGCCCCCAGTCTGTGTCGTCCACCATGTGAGGCACGTGGTCGGTGATCATGAAACCGGTAAAACCCACGTCGCGCAGTGTCTTGACCACTTCGAACGGGCTAACGTTGCCTTCGTTGATAAAGCACTCGTTGAAATTGTCGGCTGTGCCCTGGACGTCGCGGAAGTGCACGTAGATGATCTTGTCGCGTGTTCCGAAATAGCGCACAGCGCGAATCACATTCTCCCTGCCGCCCATCTCTGACCAGCACCCCATGCAGAAATCCAGCCCGTGGTAGGGGCTGTCGAAGGTGTCCATGGCTCGCTTGAAGCCGTCGAAGTTCCGGAAGATGCGCGCGATGCCGCCCAGCGACGGCACCGGCGGATCGTCTGGATGGAGCGCTAGTTGGACATTCGACTCCTCCGCCACCGGCAAGATGCGCGTCAGGTAATACTCGTAGTTGGCCCACATTTCATCTTCGGTATAGATGCGTCCGTGGGTCAATTGGTTGGGATCGTGCTCGGTCAAGTTGAAGCGCGTGCCGCGCGCCCCGCCGCGCAGTACGGCCATTTCGGGTGTGCGCCAGACAGAATTGGGCATCCAATGGTAACCTAAGATGGGAATGCCGGCCCGGCCCATGTTGCGAATCGTCGTCTGCATGTGCGCAATCTGCTCGTCCCGGCCGGGCAGCCCCAACATGGCCTTGTCGTAGAACGAGACCGGCACATTTTCCAGGGCCATGAGGCGCAATTGGGCGGCGTCGGCCCGGTGGCGTAACGCCAGTAGATCCTCGTATTCCCACTGCTTGTCGCCCGGCAGCTTGGGCGTGTTCATGAGAAAATCGTCAGCGCCGCACTGCTTGATGAAGAACAACTTCTCATCGGTCAATTCATTGAACTGTCCCAGCCCCACGCGCATTTTGAGTGTCATACCATCTCTCTCCTGAAGACATACACCCGGCGTTGACGCTCACTTGACCGCATTTCGCGCCGAATAGCACGTTGGTTCGGCGTGTAAGTACGTTGCGGTATTAATATCATGGTGGAAATGCGGCCTTTCTACCTCGGGCAGGAACCATGGGCCCACGCCACCAGGGCTGGCTAACCCTTCACCGCGCCTGCCGCCAACCCCTGTACCACGAAGCGCTGCGCCAGGAAGTAGAGCACCATCACCGGCACTGCGGCCGAGACCGACGCAGCCATGATGAGACCCCAGCGGAACACGTCGCCGGTGATGAGGTAGCTGACCGCCACCGGCACCGTGTGCTTTGTGGGAGATGTGATGAAGATCAGCGCTAGCAGCAGTTCGTTCCAGGCGCCGGTGAAGGTGAATACGCTCACCGCGACCAACCCCGGCGCAGTGAGCGGCAGCACAATGCGCAGCATCGCCTGGAGGCGCGTGGAGCCGTCCACCATGGCCTGGTCCTCCAAATCGGCCGGAATTGCGCGGAAGTAACCCATGAGCAGCCACGTACTCAGCGGCGTAGCAAAGGTAAGGTAGACGAAGATCAGCCCGTAGAGTGTGTTGCCCATGCCCAGCCGCGCGATGATCACGGCCAGAGGGATGAACAACAGGGCGGATGGCGTCAAGTACGTGAAGAGAATCAGACGCCCGATCCAGTCGCGGTAGCGGTACTTGAGCCGAACAAGGCTGTAGGCCGCCATGCAACTGATGAAGACCGAAATCAATGTCGCCATGCCGCACACGATCAGACTGTTGCGCAAGTTGACCAGGAAACCCATCTTGACGAATAAATCGACATAATTCCGCAACGTCGCGTTGATGGGCAGGATGGAAGGCGCACGGTAGATGTCCTTAGGCAGCTTAAGCGAGATAAGCAGCATGTAGTAAATGGGGAAAAGGATCACCAGCGCCAGCAGTACCAGCAGCGAATAGTAGAGGATCTTCTGTCCGGTCGTGAGTCGGGTCAGCATCTACGCATCCTCTTCCTGTAGCATCTTGGCAATGATGAAGATCAGAATGCCGAAGACCGGCAGCAGTGACACTGACACGGCCGCGGCCTCGCCGATGCGTAAGCTCTGCAGACCAAAGTAGGCCAGCACAGGGAAAGTCATGGTCGCATCTGACGGGCCACCCTGGGTCATGAGCCAGACGGCTTCAAAGCTGTTGGTTGTCCAGATAGTCGACAGGAGAATGACCACCAGCACCACATGGCGAATGCTCGGTATGGTCACATTGCGGAAGCGCGCCCACGCGCCCGCACCGTCCATGGCCGCCGCTTCATACAGTTCCTTGGGCACGTTCTGCAGGGCCGCCAGGAACGCGATGACCCAGAACGGAAAGCCGCGCCAGAAACTCGCGGCAATCACGCTGGGCATGGCCAATGCTTTGGTGCTGAGGAAGTCCACGTGGGTCTCCACGAGGCCCAGGCTAATCAAAACGTAATTGACGGCTCCGCCCTGGGGGGCCAGGAGCAGCTTCCACGTGATGAAGGCCACGAACGCGGGCATGGCCCACGGCAGCAGAATCAGCCCACGCCAGATCTGCCGCCCGCGGATCGGCTGGTTGAGCAGCAGCGCGATGCCCATGCCCAGAACCAGTTTCAGCGTCTGCACCGAAACCACCAGCACGATCGTGTTGCGGATGGTCGCCTGGAAGCTGGGCTGGCGCATCAAGTAGAGATAGTTTTCGAACCCGACGAACTTGCCCGGTTGTCCCACCATGCGGTCGGTGAAGCTGATCCAGATGGCAAAAAAGAACGGGTAGACGACGAGAACCAGTAGGCAGACGACCACCGGCGCCACCAAGAAATAGCCAAACAGCGCGTTTCTCTGGCTCAGAGTCAGGCGGCGGCGTTGAGTCTCACCGGATGGAATAGCAGGAGCAGCTTGTTCAGCCATGATGATGTCCGTAAACGGGGCCGGAGCACGCAGATGCGTGCTCCGGCCCGACGGTTGCGGAGCTATTCGTTGTACTTGTCGTAGATCGCCTGGCACGCTTCCTGCGTCTCCGCGATGGCGTCATCAATGCTGACGCCGTCTACGACGATGCGCTGGATCATGCGTGGCGTGAGGAAGTTGGTCTGATACTCGGACAGCGCCGGATTGTTCACATCTGGCAACGAGCCGAATGTCCCGTTCAGGGCGAGATCGAGCAAGCCCTCATGCACGGGGCTTTCCGTGAAGATAGGGGCATCCACGTAGCCTTGGGCAGCCGGACCGTAGATGGCGTTGTAGTAGTACTCCATCATGAACTCCGGATCGGCAAGGTACTTCATCAGATCCACTGCGAGTTCTTTGTTCTTGCTGCTGGTCGGAATCACGCGCAAGTTCGCGTCCACCGGCGCCACGCGCATGGCAGGACCGGACGGGAATGCCGAGTACCGTGTCGCCTCACCCAACTCCGGATCCTCATCGCGCATGTAAAGATAGACGCTGCCGGGGTTGGCGATGAAAATCGCGTTGCCGGACTGATATGCCACATTGTCGCCGGCGCCGTCCCACGTGGTTGCTCCCGGCGGGAAGAGCCCGTCATTGAAAGCAGTCGTAATCCACTCCAGGAACGCGCGCGTTTCTGCACTGTCAATCGTGCATGTCGTGCCCGCATCGTCGGCAATGCGGCCGCCCCACGCCTGCAACATGGTTGTCGTGATGTTGGCATCGCCCACATTCGAGAGTGCGAAGCCCATGCCATACGTGTCCGGAGGAGACTGGGCCGCGCGCGACATGTCGGCGATTTCTTCCCAGGTGGCGGGCGCTTCGGTGAAGCCGGCCGGTTCCAGCACGTCCGCACGTCGATACAGCACATTGCCGCCCAAACTGAACGGAATCCCGTAGCGATGACCGTCGATACGATCAGGATTGGTGGATTCGTCGGCCGCCGGCAACCACCCGCCCACCGACTCGCCGATTTCTGCATACAGATCATCCAGCGGTTCCAGTTGCTCCTGGATGGCCAGCAAGTCCATGAACGTGCGCCCCACGTCCAGCGCGTCCGGCATGGTGCCTGCTTCAATGGCGGCGGAAACGCGTTGCACGGTCTCGTTTTGGTTGATCATGACGACTTCCACGTCAACGCCCCGCTCCGCGCCCCACTGCTCGATGCGATCCACGAGCATCTGGTTGGCCGTTTCCGAAAAAATCAGACCGCCCCAATAGGTGAAGGTGCCTTCGGCCGCGGGCATGTCGCTTGCGGTTTCGCCCGCAGCCTCACCGCCTCCTTCTGCGGGCGCCGGCGCCGGCGCCGCGGCGGGCGCAGCACATGCCGCCGCTACAGCCAACAACAGCAACAAAGTCATGATCTGCAAAGCCCGCTGCCACTTCGTTGGTACTCTACGCATGGTTCCTCCTCTGAGTAGTATCGGTGTGTGTCGATGCTTCTTGCGTTTTCGGGAAACCGGGCGACATGAGTGGGTGTTGTACAATGCTCGACCGGTGGATCCGACCAATGTTGCGGCCTAAACTGTATCTGCGACACCGCGGCGAAATGGCCGCGGCGGAGAATCGGTGCCTCGACGAGGGGCACAGCCTATCGGTTACATATGTAGTCAAGTTCGTGAAATTGTGGGGCAGATCATAGCACACGGGAGATATGTGGTCAATCGCCTAATAAATCCGGTAGTGTATCGAATTCGGTGGAAATAGGGATTAGGCATTGAACAGAGCGACCTGTTGGGCGATGGCGCGCTGTGATAACCCCTGTTGGCTAATTCATGCACTTGAACGACGTGGATACGCCGCTGAAACTATCGCCAATACCAGCTTTGTGTCGCTACTTCGGATGGGTCATCTTTGGGGGACGCGGCCGCAGCAGGCCACCTGCCATGATGCTGGTTGCTGGCGGTGGGTGCGGCAGATGTCGACGGAT
>JBJYXA010000406.1:0-6375 GCA_046259705.1 Caldilineaceae bacterium | reverse complement strand
AATGGCGATTCAATGCACCGGCCACTCAACTGGCCGAATTCAACCGGCGCTGAGCTTCTCCACAATCTTGGCGATCCTGCGTTCGCGCGTCTCCGGTTTTTTCGCCTCTTCGACCTGGCGCACATATTCCTTCTTCATAGAGGGCGCCGACCTATCGAACGCATCCAGCGCATCGGCGGCGGTCAATGCCTTTTTCAGGTCGTCCGGGATTTCCACTGTGCGTGGCTGCGTGTCCAGCGCCAACATGACGTCCACCTCGTCACCGCCCTGTACGCTCGCAGCTTTGCGGTTAGCGGCGCTTAGGCTGATCATGAATTTGCCGTCCATCTTAGCGATGGAGCTGGGGTAGGTATAGCCGTTGACGGTGACGCGAACTAGCGGACGCTGGCCCGCACCGAGTTTCGCGATGATCGATTCGGGTACCTCAATTCCGGTATTGTTGCCGAATTGCCTGATGGTTGTGTGGAATTGTAAGGACCCTGTCCCGCCCTTTGATTCTGCTTCCGCCATAGCGGTTCTCCTTATACTTCGTCACTTTCTATGGGCGTTGTGTTTCACCAGATCCGAGACCTTGTTCATGCTTGCGGTCTTCTGTCGATGGGTTCGGCGACCGTCTGAGCGCGAGTGCATAGGTTGGTCAATATATCGTGTTGGCATGTGATGTGCAATGCGATCGCGGATGCTGTCAAAGCGTCCGGAACCGCACGGCCGCGATTGCCAAATCGAGGCGCGATTATGAGACGATCGACGAGAGCCGGCTTCGGCCAAGCAGCGAAATCACGCCAGCTTCCGCGCGTCGCTGCAGCTGTGCGGACGGCCAAATTCCACCAGGCGCACGCACTCGCAGTTCCGCAGTTTTACAAATCGCCACGATCCGCGCCGCTTGGCCTCGCATCTGCATCCAATCCTCCTTCTGCCGTGCAGACGCGCATAAGTTGCACCTCGCCCGGTGGAGCGGCTGGATTTTGCCGCTCCCCTGCCTTGACATACAATGGCCTCTGGGCAGGCCGGCGGTCATCCGCCGGCCATCATCATGTGCAGTTGTGTGCGATCTGCTAGATGGGATGTAATGGGCGCTTTTCCAATACTGCTTCAAGTCATCTACGCGCTGTGCATTGTCGGCCTCGCGCTGTACGGATTTCAGGCACTGTGGCTAACTTGGCATTATGTGCGCAGTGCGCGATCGGCGGACGGCGATTATGCACAACCCGCTGAATGGCCGTCGGTCGCAGTCCATATTCCCATCTACAATGAGCGTTACGTGGCGGAACGCATTATACGCGCCAGTGCTGACCTAGAGTATCCGGCCGGCAAGTTGGCAGTACGCGTACTGGACGACTCGGACGACGGCACACGAGCGCTGGTGGACCACGTGGCCGACGAACTGCGCTGCGCGGGCAGCGATATCACCGTCATACGTCGCTCGGATCGGAGAGGATATAAGGCGGGCGCACTCGCGCACGCAATGGCCGGTGAGCAAGCGGACTTGATTGCAGTCTTCGACGCCGACTTTCTGCCCGATAGCAGATTCTTGCTGCAAACGGTGCCGGCGCTCCTGGCCAAGCGGAACGAGCGCGCCGGTTTCGTGCAAACTCGGTGGGGCCACCTCAACCGGGAGAACTCATTCTTGACGCGCTGCCAGGCCATGGCGCTGGACGGCCATTTCGTGGTAGAGCAGGCAGGCAGAAGCGCTGCGGGCTTTGCCTTTGGCTTCAACGGTTCAGGCGGCGTGTGGCGACGCGCTTGTATCGAAGACAGTGAGGTCGGCGGATGGCAAGCGGATACACTATGTGAAGACTTGGATTTGAGCTATCGTGCACAGCTTGCTGGCTGGCAGGGACTCTACCTGGGCGACATCGAGTCTCCGGCCGAGATACCGCCGCAACTGCTGGCGTTCAAGCGTCAACAGTTCCGCTGGGCAAAGGGCAGCATCCAGACGCTTCGCAAGTTGGGTTCGGCAGTCTGGACTAGTGAATGGCGCGTGGCCAAGCGCTTCGCCGCTACGCTGCATTTGGGCGCCTATCTGCTGCATCCGCTCTTGTTGCTGCTGCTATTGATCGCGTTGCCGCTTGCGCTGACCGGCGCGAACCCGGCCGCGCCCCTGGCTCTGCTCAGTGTCACCACGGTGGGACCGCCGCTGCTCTATGCCGTGGGACAGCGCCGGCTGTACGGCCGCGGCTGGTGGCGGCAATTTGCCCTTCTTCCCGCGCTCATGTTGCTGGGCACTGGAATGTGCCTTAGCAACACCATTGCGGCCGGGCAGGCGCTCTTTGGCGGCGACGGCGAGTTTCTGCGCACACCCAAGTTCAGCTCCACCGAGCGGCTGGCCATGTGGCAAGGCAGCTCCTATCGTCTGCCCATCAGCCCCATGGTCATCGCAGAGTCGTTGTTGGCCGTCTATGCGCTGGCGACGGCGGCGTTCAGCGTAAGCGCCGGCAATTTCTGGACGGCTCCTTTCATGTTGATCTATGCCGGCGGCTTCGGTCTCGTGGCTGGGTATGGAGTGTGGCAGGAATGGACGGCCAGGGCTGTGAGCCGGCGACGCGGCGAATACGCCGCCGAACTATGGTCGGGGAACTCGTCGTCGAAGCCCTCCATGGCCACCGATTCTGCCAAATGAAGCATCGTTTGGGATCTGCCGGAGGCAGAGTACGTCTCCATGGCGATCCATCCAAGCGCACTGACATTTTCGCTGGACATCGTTTGAAGGCGAAGAATCCCCCTGAAGTGGTTGTTCTTGTCAAAGGCAATACCCGCCAGTACAATATTCCTACTTGTGTAGTCGACCGACTCGTGTGACACTCGCTCGTGCAGCGGGTATATGCGCAGAAATTGTGCCAATGCCGGGTATTGGCTTGGCGTGATGGCCTGGAAGACAGAGGCAATTGATGGCACGAAAACTGGAAGCCAATACGTGGCAGGAAGACCCGGCCAATGTGATTACGCTCGTGAACAAGTCCGGCCGTAACTACATCCTAGAATTGCCGTCCGGGCGCGTGCGGCTTGACGCCGGGCGCCGTATCCGTACGCTGAAGTCGATACTGAACGTGACGGGTATTCGCGACCTCGTCAACGAGGGTACGTTGGAAGTCGTATTTGAGTAGGTAGATTGTAAGCAGGTCGGGCGGCGGAGGGTGTCGGCCCGAGGTGATGGCCGAGTACTGACCTCGGGGTCGTCAAGCCAGAACCCTGGCCTGTGCGTTGCGCGCAAATCGTGACCTAATTGATCTTTTAGGAAGCTACAAGCTTCTTAAAAGGTATTCACCACGGGCTTGCGCTATATTCGGAAAACAGAATGCCGGTTCTTCTACTCGTCGATGGTCATTCCCAAGCATATCGCGCCTATTTTGGTGTGAAGACGCCACTCGCTACGCGCGCCGGTGAGCCGACCAGCGCCGTGTTCGGTTTTGTGCGCAAGTTCCTTTCCATCCTGCGCGACTATCATCCAGACAATATCATCGTGGCATTTGACACCGGCAGCACCTGGCGTCACGAGGAGTACGAGGGCTACAAGGCCACGCGTGATTCCATGCCCGACGACATGCCGGGGCAGCTGGCGCGTATTCAGGAGTTTCTGGACGCGATGCATATCCCCGTCGTCACCTATGAGAACTATGAAGCGGACGACGTCTTGGGTACGCTAGCAAAAGAGGCGGCCGGAGAAGGCTACGATGTGCTGATCCTCACCGGCGATCGAGACATGTTCCAGCTCGTCTCCGACAAGATCAAAATTTTGTACACGCGCGGGGGGCCGAATCCACAAACCGTCGTCTTTGGACCGGAAGAGCTCGACGAGCGCTACGGTTTGACGCCGCAGCAGTTCATCGACCTCAAGGCGCTCACCGGGGACACGTCTGACAACATCCCGGGAGTGCCCGGCGTAGGCGACAAAACCGCCTCCAAGTTCCTCAGCGAATACGGCGACCTGGACGCTCTGTACGACCACATCGACGAGGTCAGCGGACCCAAGACGCGCCAGAACCTCGTCGACAACAAGGACCAGGTCATCAAGAATCGGCGGCTGGTGACAATCGTCACCGACCTGGATCTACCGTACGACCCCGAGACCTCGCACGTCCAGGCATATGACGCCGCGGCCATGGGGCAACTCTTCCAGGAACTGGAGTTTCGTACGCTGGCGCGAGACCTGCCGGCCATCACCGGCGGAGAAAGCCTTACGGACGAGGCGTCAACGCCGGGTGGTCAGCCTTCCTTGTTCGGCGATGTGGAGACGGCAACGCCTGACCCAAGCGACGGCGAAGAGAATCCCTATCTATGCGTGCAGGACGCGCATGCGCTGCGTGAGCTGGTTGGCGCGCTCAGCTCGGCGACGATGATCAGCTTCGATGTAGAGACGACATCCACGGATGCCATGCAGGCGGACCTGGTCGGGCTCGGCGTGGCCTGGGCGCCTGGTGAAGCTGCGTACGTCCCCACCGGCCACAAAGTGGGCGAACAGCTCGATTGGCAGACGGTACGCAACGCACTGCAGCCCTTTTTTGCGGATGCGTCAATCCCTAAGGTCGCGCACAATGCAAAATACGACCTTACGGTTTGTCTGCGCCATGGGCTCGCCGTTGAGGGAGCAATCCACGACACCATGACCATGGCGTGGATGCTCGATCCTGGCCGCCGCGACCTGGGGTTGAAGGCGCAGGCATCAGTCGAACTCGGCTGGAATATGACCGAGATTTCCGAGTTGATTGGCAGCGGGCGCAAGCAGATCACCATGGATGAGGTGGCCATTGAAGCCGCAGCCCCCTACTGCGGGGCGGACGTAGACGCTACCATTCGCCTGTATCCGATCCTGGAAAAGCGCCTCAAGGACGCCGACCTTTGGGACCTGTACCTGAAAGTGGAAGAACCGCTGCTTCCCGTGCTCACCAGCATGGAAATGGACGGCGTGCTACTCGACACTGAACTGCTGGCCGAGATGTCGGAACGCTTCGCCGCGCGTTTGGTGGAACTGGAGACGGAGCTTTTTGCGCTTGCGGGCAGCGAGTTCAACCTTCGTAGTACGCAGCAACTCAGCCAGGTGCTGTTCGAGGACCTCAATTTCCCGACGAAGGGTTTGCGCCGCACCAAATCCGGCAACATCAGCACGGCAGCATCCACGCTTGAGGATCTGGCTGAACGCGCGGGTGACCTGACCGAAACGCAGCACAGGGTGCTGGACATCATTTTGGAGGACCGTCAGCTCGAGAAGCTGCGCGGCACTTACGTGGATGCCCTGCCCGCGCTGATCAACCCGCAGACCGGCCGCGTGCATACCAGCTATAACCAAACCGGCGCAGTAACCGGCCGTATCAGCAGCAGCAATCCCAACTTGCAGAACATTCCCATCCGCACAGAGGTTGGGCGTGAGATTCGCCAGGCTTTCATCGCACAGGAGGGTTGGGTGCTGGCGTCTGCGGACTACAGCCAGGTCGAGCTGCGCGTGCTGGCCCACGTCGCCGGCGAAGAGGCGCTCATCGCTGCGTTCCAGGCGGACCAGGACATCCACGCGGCCACCGCGTCGCGCCTCTTCGATGTACCCATCGATGAGGTCGACCGCACGCAGCGCGGGATCGCAAAGACGATCAATTTCGCCACCATCTACGGTGTGAGCGAATTCGGGCTAAGTAGTCGTACGGATATGTCTGTGGACGAGGCGCGCCATTTTCTGGACCAGTACTTCGCCACCTATCCGCGCATCAAGGAATACATCGCCAGCACCATCGCGTCCGCCAACGAAGATGGTTACGTGGAGACGCTGTTAGGGCGCAAGCGCATGTTCCCCGAGTTGCGCATGCGCCGGTTGCCCTATAACCAGCGCCAGGCCATCGAACGCGCGGCCATCAACGCGCCCATCCAGGGAACTGCGGCCGACATCATGAAGATTGCCATGGTGAACCTGCACCAGCGGCTGGAGGCTGAGCAGGTACGCTCGCGCATGTTGTTGCAGGTGCACGATGAGCTAGTCGTGGAGATGCCCGAAGAGGAGCGAGATGGCGTGGCCGCACTTATCCGTGAGGTAATGGAGACGGCCTACGAGTTGGTGGTCCCGCTCAAGGTCGATGTAGAAGTTGGCCCCAATTGGCGCGATATGGAGACGGTGGCGCGATAGGGCGCGAACTGGGCGCAATCAGTAGGTCCCGTTTGGAACGGGACGGTTTGAGGCGCACGGGGGCACGTCACATTGCAAATGTGACCTACGGGCAGCACTCAGGCGATGGTAGGTCCCGTTTGGAACGGGACGGTTTGAGGCGCACGGGGGCACGTCACATTGCAAATGTGACCTACGGGCAGCACTCAGGCGATGGTAGGTCCCGTTTGGAACGGGACGGTTTGAGGCGCACGGGGGCACGTCACATTGCAAATGTGACCTACGGGCAG
>JBJYXA010000405.1:0-1559 GCA_046259705.1 Caldilineaceae bacterium | reverse complement strand
CGTGCCGTCAAAATCCCCGACGAAGTACTGCGTACCCGAGCCGCCCTGCGGGCCGCCCGGATTGAGATTGAGCAGCAAGACCCATTTCTTCTCGTCTGTGCCTTCGACATTAAGTTCGAACAAGTCGGGGCATTCCCAGGTACCGCCGTGAGCTCCCCATTGATGACCGAAGTCACTTAGATGCTGCCACGACTTGAGATCTTTGGATGCCCAAAATTGCACATGATCGAACGCGGACAATGCCATGATCCAACGCGAGCCAGGCTCGTGCCAAAACACCTTTGGGTCGCGGAAATCTTTGTGACGATCGACATTCGGCAATACAGGATTGCCGTCGAACTTGGTCCATGTGCGTCCGCGGTCAACGCTGTAGGCGATGCCCTGCGTTTCGTGGTCATTCGTGCCTGCCTTGCCGCGCACAGGATCGTGATAGGTGAAGATCGCCACTAGCGGCGGTTGATCGCCGTCACCAAAGCCACTCGTATTATTCCAGTCCACGACGGCACTGCCCGAGAAGATGTAGCCCAGTTCGTCTGGATAGAGCGCGATCGGCAGGTGTTCCCAGTGAACCAGGTCCCGGCTGATCGCGTGGCCCCAATGCATTGGGCCCCAAACCGTATCATCCGGGTAATACTGGTAGAAGAGATGGTATTCGCCGTCAAAGTAAACCATTCCGTTGGGATCATTCATCCACATAGCCGGCGGTGTGAAGTGAAACTGCGGTCGATGGCGTTCCTGGTAAAGCTCTTCTGTCGGTTCTTTAGTGGATTCTGTGCCGCATGCGCCGATGCCCATTGTGGTGAGAGTAATCAGGACGAGAAAACGCGGTCCTTTTAGGTGATTGATCAGTTTTCGGACAGCCAATGGGGTTTCCTCAAAAGTCGCAGTCTGCCGACATTGTAGAGTATGCGGGCAATGCGGTAGGTGTACATGAATACGAATTCATCTGAGTGCATCGCCACCATCGGGCAGAATAGACTCCTGTAAAAGAAGAACATTCGATCATGGGGGGTGGGATGCGCAAGGAGATTGGATTCTGGTCGGTAACTGTCGCCGTAGCCGGCTTTCTCTTCGGATTCGACACGGCAGTTATTTCCGGAGCCGACCAGCCACTGCAAGCGCTCTGGAAGACCAGCGATCTGTTCCACGGCACCTTCGTCATGTCCGCGGCTCTCTGGGGTACGGTCATCGGCGCTTTGACGGGCAACTGGCCGTGTGATCGATACGGTCGCAAGAAGGTTTTAATCGGCATCGGCGTGTTGTACCTCGTATCGGCGCTTGGATCGGCGCTCGCACCCGATCCCTACAGCTTTGCCGTCTGGCGCTTTGTCGGTGGCCTGGGCGTCGGTGTGTCGTCGATCGCGGTGCCTGCATACATCTCCGAGATCGCGCCAGCGGCGTTTCGTGGCCGATTGGTCGCGCTCTACCAGTTCCAGATCGTGTTCGGGATTCTTGTAGCCTTTGCCTCGAACTTCGCACTATCCAGCATCTTTAGCCTGGATTGGCGCTGGATGCTTGGGGTCGAAAGCCTGCCCGCGCTCGCGTACCTGCTGATGGTT
>JBJYXA010000404.1:0-3640 GCA_046259705.1 Caldilineaceae bacterium | reverse complement strand
CTGGCCGGCCGCACGGCTTCGGCGAGCAGATCGGAGCCGACGGCTCCCGCTACCGTGGCGAGTGGCGCGACGGGAGGCCCCACGGCAATGGTGTGGTGCTCTTCGCCAACGGCGATGAGTATCGGGGGCAGCACGCGGCGGGGACCTTTCACGGCGGAGGAGTCTATGCCTCCGCTACAGGGAACACCCTGAAAGGCCGATTCGAGCATGGCGCTTTTGTAGACGAGGCGGGTCAGCACAACGGTTCATTAACAAGTCGCGAACTGCAACCGCTAGTGCAGCGGCAGACGGCAGATGGCGCATTGGACGTTGAGTTCGCTTTATACACCGACCGACAAAAGTATGCGTCCACAACTACGCAATATGATGGGTACTGTTTATTGGTCTACGATCACCAAATTCGTCCCGGCGCGGTGGATGTTTCACTTGCGGATAAGAGCTGGGTTCGCTCGTGGAAAGAAGGCGGGCGCATAGACCGGAGTGCACGCTGTCCCGCATTTGATTTGGGCGTATTTGGCCTCCCTGTATTCATGGTGGCCGATTTCACGAACAACTCGCCGGTTGCTTTAAGCGTGGAACGTGCTTACCTCCAGGTCCTCAGCAGTATCGAAGACCGGCAGCCCTTCCTGGTCATCACCGCCGAACCGCATTTCGGGCAGTGTAACATACCCAGCGATGTGGCAAATCGGCTGATCGTGGATAACCACGGGTGGGGTTCAGTCGAAAGCGCAGTTACGGAGCTTCGCTTCGTCCGGCCCGGACAACCGGTCAGTGCAAGCTCCCAAAAATCGTTTGTCGATTTGAACGGATTCAAGGATTTTCAAACGGTGTCGTTTCAGCCCCTACTACGGGATCATGGTGTACAGACCGAGAGACTTACCGCTAATGGTGTGGACTGCCCAAGCATGGATGCAGTGCCAAACTGCATTGCCCAATTGGCCGAGACTGGAATATTCGGCGGTCTCTCGGACGAGGTGAGTTCGTTCTTTAACCTCGCGATTACCGAGGTGGCTGGAACCCTAACATATCAATGGCGAGACGTTTTAGGAGAACTGCAGCAGATGAAGTCGCCCTATCGAATACAGATCCCCCTATACGGCTTCACTGTCCCATCAATGCCAGAGTGTGGCGCGGACTCGCCGCCGATAGATGAGATGAGGAAGGTCGAACTCGATCTGAATAACGAAAATTATCGTATCGTCCTCAATGTACCAGAAGCTATGCGGGTGATCATGCCCAGGCAGAATCGTCGGCTGCGCTTAAACATTGACGCACAGAAATCCTCCGCGCATCGTTTGCGTGGAGTCGTGGAGCTGACCGATGGACGCCGAATCTTTTCTCCAATAATTAACCTCAATATCTTCAAATTCAGAGAGAACAAGGCTTACGTCTGGGGCGCAGAATAATAGGTTTTAACACTAGACGAGGCATCCCTGTTTTGAGGAATGTTGCAATGCGCTCGAGCAAATTACGAGACGGTTTGCTCCGGTTATGCCCACTGCTCCTGCTTGGCTTTTGGGTAAATTGCAATTCTCTACCCCTCTCAGAATTGACGTCCGGTTTTAGCGCATTCCCTGAGTGCGTCGTCCTGACCAGGTCCGCAGACGGTCTCCCGCAGGCAAAACTCATCAAGGTCTGGGGGCCGCTGCTGGCGGTGCAGCGGGCGCTCACTGGGACCCCGGAAGAATCTGCGTCCTTGCCCGATGGCCACGACAGCAATAGCGTGACCGGTGCCGGCGGACTCACTTTTTGCGATCACGGTTCATCGAACTATGGCATGGCTGCGGTCCCCGGGCTCCACGAAGTCGAGTTGGTCGATGGGTGCGGACAGGGCTTTGGCGAGTTGATGTGCTCAAACGACTGGAGCCATCGCCGAACCTGGCGACAGGTTCTGCCGCCTGGAACCGGCGAGACGCTTCTGCCGAGCGTCTTTGAATATCTGAAGCCATTCGAGCAGAGTCGCTGGATAAGGGCGGTCCCCGAGTTCGGCCTCAGGCAGGGAATAACCGTCTCGGGGCCTTCGGTCCGCAACTTAGAGGGCCTCAAGCGCAGCGATGCGGGTGCAAAGACGCCGCTCCTGCACGCTGCAAAGCGTGGCGCAGATGTGGAACTGACGCTGTATACGGACAGCAAGCGTTATCGGGCCGAAACTGGGGGCCAGTTTTCATGTGATCTTTCCTACGTGCATAGGATCACGAAGAGAGGCGTGAAGGTATCTCTGGCGAATCGGACTTTAGTGGATATTCTGAACGGCAAAAGTCGCATTGATTTCAGCTCTTACTGCAGGGAATATGGCGCGATGCCGGTCTACTTGATCATGGATATCACAAACCAGTCGTCCGGCACCATCAGCTTCAGAAGAGCCTTGCTGGACGTCGATTCGAGCCTCGCGCGGATGCGGCCTTTGCCAGTGGTTGTGGGCTCGGGCACGCATGTGGGCGACGAAGATTGTCCGATTCGCCTGGAATCGCTTGACGACAGAGTGGTGATCGACAACTACGGGTGGGGCGCAATTGAGGACGCGACGATTTCGTTCCGGTTCAGTGCCGGTGATGGTTCCCGCGACGAAGGCTCCAAGGCTATCAATGTTGCTTTGGGCGACTTTCAGGATTATCAGACAATTAGTGTCTTTTCGGTATTGAGAGAGATGGGCGTCGCGACCGATCGTCTTCGCCTAGACGGCCCCGCGCCCTCGGGTCCGTCGACGCTGACCTGTTCGACCTGGCAGGATATCCGAGAGTGCACGCAGGGTTTGGCGCGTTCAGGCATTTTCGGTGATTTGTCAAAGCATATTTATGGGCGGGACAATCTCGTCGTGACCAATATGGTAGGAGACTTTAGGTACGAGTGGGTTGATGCCCGAGGTGTCAGGCAGCGGGGTCGCGGACCGTTCGCTGTGATTGTCCCCGTTTATGGCTTTGACATCCCTGCCACCTTTGCTTGCGGTGCCGGGGGGGCAACGAGCTATGCAGAGCGCGTGGTTGAGTTGCCAGTCAACCGCCGGCATTATCGCGTCAACGTGGATATTCCAGCCCAGGCGAGAGTCCTCGGTCCGCGGCAGAATGCAAGGATCGGAATCAATATCGATTCCCCCCAATCTGCAACGCATCACCTGTCGGTCGTGCTGGAGACTTCAACCGGCCGACGAATTAGATCGCTCCCCGTCGAGATCGATATCTTTAAACTCAGGACCGAGAAAACCTATGCGAAGACCATTGGGGATCGTCATCTTCGTATTTCTGTTCCGCCGCCCGACGAGCGATGAAGACTCGAGGCTGAGCATTCAGGCAGAGTCGCGTTCAAGTCCGTTTGCCTCGCCGGTTGTCACTAGACCGTCGATGCCGATCGACCGCTATGCGTCCGGAGGTTACTAGGCTCTTAGTCTATGCCTCGCATCTTCATCTCCTACTCGAAGGCCGACCGACCGGCCGCGCTCCGCCTGCGCAATCGTATCGAAGCACTCGGCTTCGAGACGCCCTTCATCGATATCGAGATCAAGCCGGGGACGCAGTGGGAACGGGAGTTGTACGTGCAGCTGGAGCGCTGCCTCGCTGTGCTGTTCCACATGACGCCCAACTGGCGGGAATCGGAGTTCTGCTTCGCCGAGTACATTCAGGCGCGCATCCTCGGCAAGCCCATT
>JBJYXA010000403.1:0-7513 GCA_046259705.1 Caldilineaceae bacterium | reverse complement strand
TCTGGATGATCTGCTCCTGGTACACGATGATGCCGTATGTCTCGGCAAGGATTGGCTCCAAGGCCGGATGTTTGAACTGTACCTCTTCCTCTCCGTGCATACGATGGATGAACTGCGGAATATACTCCATAGGCCCGGGACGGTACAGTGAGATGGTTGCGACGATGTGTTCGAAGGAGTTCGGCTGCATTTCCGTCAGAACACGCCGCATCCCCTGACCCTCCACCTGAAAAACTCCGCTTACCTCCCCGCTGGACAGCAGCGCAAAAGCTCTAGCGGCTTGTTCACCTTCAAAAGGGATGTTTGTCAGAGTGAACGACGTTCCGTGTCGTTCGTTGATCAGCCGTGCGGCCTCGCGCATGACGGAGAGTGTGCTGAGCCCCAGAAAGTCAACTTTCAGCAGGCCGATCGACTCCAGAATAGGAAACTCATACTGGGTTATTGTGCTCGTAATCGTGTTCTTATTGCCGCGCATCAGCGGCGTGTAGTGTGTCAACTCGCGGTCAGCGACGATGACGGCGGCGGCGTGCACGCTGGAATGGCGGGCCACACCTTCCAGTTTCATTGAGGTATCCAGCAGTTCTCTTGCGCTCTCATCTTGTTCGTACTTGGTGACGAGATCCGGATTGTAGAAATCCTTGCCGGGAGTGAGCACGTCTCGAATGGTAACGGGCTTGCCCGGAATACCCGGGATTAGCTTGGCAAGGTAGTCGACGCTCTGCAGGTCTATGCCCTGTGCGCGGCCCACGTCCCGTATCGCCGCACGAGCCTTCATGCGTCCGAAAGTGACGATCTGTGCAACCTGATCCTTTCCGTACTTTTCGACCGTATAGCGGATCATCTCTTCACGCTGGTCATCCGGGTAGTCAAGGTCAAAGTCGGGCATATTGACGCGCCCGGGATTGAGGAAGCGCTCGAAGATGAGGTTATTCTTGAGGGGGTCGAGACCCGTGATGCCGATACAATAGGCCACCACCGAGCCTGCACCGGAGCCACGAACGTTCCACCAGATGTTGCGACTGCGGGCAAAGTCACAAAGATCGGCGACGATTAGGAAGTAAACGTCGAAGCCCATTGCATTGATGATCTGCAGCTCGCGTTCCTTGCGTTCCTGCACCGCCGGATCGTTCGCCCGTTCTCCGTAGAGGCGCGCTAATCCCTGCTCTGTCAGATGACGAAGATACGTCTGGTAGGTGAAGCCTTCCGGGATGGGCAGGTCGGGGAGATGATAGGTCCCATCTTCCAGATCAACCTCGCACATCTCAGCGATGCGCAACGTGTTGTCGAAAACGCTCTGTGGCAGATCTATATGACGGCGAAATGCATCCTCCATCTGGTCTCGACTCCGCAAGAACAGGCTGAGGTCCGTCATCCGCATGCGGTTTTGGGTAGTGACGGTGGTACCGGTCTGCACGCACAGCAGCACATCATGCGGAATGCTGTCCTCCTCGCGTACATAGTGAACATCGTTCGTGGCTATCATCCGCAGGCCGAATTGTTGGCTAAATGCAAGCAGAGTCTTATTCGCCAGGATCTGTTCAGGAATGTCGTGCGGCTGCAGTTCGATGAAGAAATTGTCTTTGCCGAAGACGTCCACATACCAACCCAATCGCTCGTAGGCTTCGTCTTCTTTGCCTTGATTGATCAGCTTGGGAACTTCAGCTCCGAGACACCCCGTAGTGGCTATGATGCCTTCCGCGTGTGCAGCCAAGAAATCATGGTCAACGCGCGGCCGGTAGTAATAACCTTGTAGATGGGACGTCGATGTGATCTTGAGCAGGTTCCGATAGCCTGTCATATTCTGCGCCAGCAGCAGAAGATGGTGATTAGGCCGATCCATCTGCGCATCGCGGCCATCCATGTGTCGGCCCCAAGCGGTTTGATATGCCTCCACGCCAATGATCGGCTTGATATCGGCTCCCTTGGCCGCGCGGAAGAACTCAACCGCTCCATGCATGGCGCCGTGGTCGGTGATTGCCAGCGCCGGTTGACCCAACCGCTGCGCTTCAGCAACCAGTGCCTTCACGCGTCCCAAGCCGTCCAGCAAAGAATACTCGGAATGGGTGTGAAGGTGGACGAATTCGCTCGCCATGGGTGCTTCTCCGCTCTGTGGGGAGCAGGTGCAACTGCGACTGGCTGCGCCTGCAACTGTTTGAAATTCTGAAGACTACTGTCAGTCCGCGAAGTCGTTGTTCTTCCGGGTGGCTAAGATGAAACTCAACCCCTGACGCCGCGAACCAACCACGAGGTACCACTGACCATGCCACAGGTGTGCGGGCTTGCTGCGGCCCCCGAATGTCAATGCTGTCTCAGCGGGGTTCGAGAAAAAAACAAGCGGCTCTGCAGAAAGATTGAACGCCGACATTGCGCTCCTTGCGAAGAACCGCCAAACACACCCGTTTGTGCTGATATTATACCAAATCGGTATGAAATTCTGTAGCGTTATGCCCGGGATTTGCAGCGAGGAAAGGCTACGTTTGGCCTACGTTTCCGGCTTCAAGCCGGGAGGAATACGTTCCTCATCATCGACCAGTGAGACGAGGGTTGTCAGATTGCGGACGTCGTCTTTCAGGTCCTTCTCTTTCGGCGTCTCCAGTAGCATAGGAATGCCGTCCCAGCGCTCATCGTTGAGGATACGCGCAAATCCAACCTTTCCGATCTCACCCTCGCCGATGTGTGTGTGGCGATCCAGGTGACTGCCCAGCTCACCCTTGCTGTCGTTGAAATGCCAGACCTTTAGCGCGTCCAACCCGAGTTCTTTGTCCAGCTCCTCGAGCATTGCCTCATATCCGTTGTCAGTCGTAATGTCATAGCCGGCGGCAAAGGCGTGGCACGTGTCCACACAAATGGCGACGCGGTCCTTGTCATCGACCTGATCAATCACTTGGCGCAGCTCGCTAAAATTCCTCCCCAGCGTTGTGCCCTGACCGGCCATCAGTTCCAGTAGCGTCATGGTATCATCGCACCCCGGCGTGTTCTCGTGCATGCTATTCAGCGCGGACGCGACACGGGCAATTCCTGCTTCCGGACCGCTATCCACGTGGGCGCCGGGATGCACGACGACATGTGGGATGCCGTAGGCGTGCGCCCGTTCGATTTCATCCTGGTACGCGCGCCAGCTCTTCTCCCACAAGTCATCCTTTGGGCTTGCCATGTTGATGAGATAGCTGGCGTGGCTGACGCTGGCCTTGATCTTCATGGCCGGCATTTCTTCTTTCCAGCGAGCCACGTCATCTTCGTCTATGGGTGGCCCCTTCCACTGCCTGTTGTTTTTTGTGAACACCTGAACGGCGTTGCTACCCACCGATGCTGCCCTGTCCAAGGCCTGGCTTACGCCGCCGGCGATAGACATGTGGGCGCCTAGCAATATTACAGACACGGCGATTCCTAACGCTGCTTATCGGGATTGGCCCGCGGGAACGGCTTCGCCTCTGGCCTTGGCACGGTCGCTCTTCATGTGACACGACTTGTATTTCTTGCCGCTGCCACACCAGCACGGGTCGTTGCGACCTAGTTGCGGCCCTGTATTGCGAACTGTCTCCTGTTTGCCGTTACTGCCGTCCGAGCCTCGGTGGGCACGGATATTGCGAGCGATCGGCGCGGCAGTCACCTCGACCGGCCGCTGCACCTGAACCTGAAAGACGGCCTTGACTATATCGCCGGTGATGTCGTGCATCAGTTCACCGTACATATCAAATGCCTTGCGCTTATAGGCGACCAGCGGGTCGACCTGCGCCAACGCTTGCAGGCCAATGCCCTCGCGCAGGTGATCCAGGTCTGTGAGGTGGCGTACCCAGCGGCTGTCCACAGCCCACAGCATGATCTGCTTTTCGGCCTGGCGCATTGTCTCTTCACCAAGTTCTTCTTCCTTGGCGTCATACGTATCGAGGGCTAGCTGAATCGCCTGGCGCTCTATCTCATCCTCGCGCATACTCTTCCACTGCTGGGGATCAAAGTCCTCGGGCAGCGGGAACACACCGCCGAGTGCCTGCGCCAGTCCATTCAGGTCCCACTGTTCCTCATAATCGCTTGCTAGGTAGCCCTGCACGACGCCGGCCACCTCATCCTCAATCATCGTGCGAACGGACGCCTCCATCGACGGCTCAGTCAGGATCCGGCGTCGCTGGTCATAGATGCGATTGCGCTGTTCGTTGACGACTTCATCATACTGCAACACGTGTTTTCGGATGTCGAAGTTGTGGCCTTCCACCTTGGTCTGTGCGTTCTCGATAGCCTTACTCACCAGACCGGCTTCGATTGGCATATCATCCTCGACGCCGAGGCGAGACATAAGGCCACTTATTCGTTCACCGCCGAAGCGGCGCATCAAGTCGTCGTTCAAGCTCATGTAGAAGCGGCTGCTGCCGGGGTCGCCCAGACGCCCTGAACGGCCGCGCAACTGGTTGTCAATGCGGCGAGCTTCGTGCCGTTCCGTGCCGACAACGTACAGGCCGCCGGCTTCCAGGACTCGCTTCTTGTCGGCTTCGGTTTCATGCCACTTCTGGGTAAGTATCGTTGCCCATTGGCCTTCGAACCTCTGCGTAGGATCCTGCCCATGTTTGAGCATGTCTATGGCTTCGATCCACTCGCTTTGGGGTATCTCCGTTAGGTCGACTTCTTGGTGGCGCAATTCCTCGCGGGCCAGCCCTTCCGGGTTTCCGCCAAGCAAAATGTCCACACCACGACCGGCCATGTTGGTCGCAATGGTCACAGAGCCGGGCCGCCCTGCCTGCGCGATAATGGTTGCTTCGCGTTCGTGGTTTTTGGCGTTCAGCACTTCGTGCGATATGCCGCGCCGTTTGAGCAGCTTGCTGACCATTTCACTGGTTTCGATCGCCACGGTGCCGACTAGAACGGGTTGCTGACGCTCATGTGCCTCATTGATATCATTGATGACGGCGTCAAACTTCACATCCTCCGAACGATAGACCAAATCCGGCATATCGTCGCGAATCACCGGTTTATAGGTTGGAACCATCACCACTTCCAGATCATAAATGCGCTGAAATTCCTCTTCCTCGGTTTTGGCCGTACCGGTCATACCGGCCAGCTTGTCGTACATGCGGAAGTAGTTCTGAAAGGTGATGGTCGCGAGCGTCATAGATTCCTTTTGTACCTTGACGCCTTCCTTCGCTTCAATGGCTTGATGCAAACCCTCGCTATAACGTCGCCCTTCCATGAGTCGACCGGTGAATTCGTCGACAATGATCACTTCATTATTGCGAACGATGTAATCCTTATCGCGCTTGAAGAGCGCGTACGCGCGCAGTGCATTGTCGAGATACGGCATCATCTCGAAGTGTTCTGGGCTATAAAGATTGTCAAAGCCCAGCCGTTCTTCGATGCGGGCGATGCCGTCCTCTGTGAGCGTCGCTACCCTCTCTTTTTCGTTTACCACATAGTCCCGCTCCGGACGCAGCGATGTCACCAAATTGGCGAATTCCACATAGTAGTTGGAACTCTCACGCGCCTCTCCGGAAATGATCAGGGGCGTACGTGCTTCGTCGATTAGTATGTTGTCGATTTCATCAACTATGGCATAGTGCAATTCGCGTTGCGTTAGTTGGTCCAGCCGGTGGACCATGTTGTCACGCAGATAGTCAAAGCCGAATTCGTTGTTGGTGCCGTACGTTATGTCCGCACGGTACGCGTCCCGGCGCGGAATCGGCCGCAGCGCAAGAAAGCGATCATCCGCCGACGGAAATTCCGGGTCATATAGGAAACTACCTTTGTCGGGTCCGGCAGCGCTATTCTGGATCACGGCCGCGGATACGCCGAGTAGATGGTAGATCGGACCCATCAACTGCAGGCCGACTTTGGAGAGATAGTCATTGGGCGTCACAAGATGAACGCCGCGCCCGGTCAGGGAGTTGAGATACAGAGGCAAGGTAGCGACCAGGGTCTTGCCTTCACCAGTCTTCATCTCCGCGATGGTGCCACTGTGCAACACCATGCCGCCGATGAGCTGGACGTCGTAGTGTCGCAAACCGATGGTGCGTTTGCTCGCCTCGCGCACCGCTGCGAAGGCTTCCGGTAGGATCTCCTCTAGCTCATCCTCTTCGGCGTCAAGGATCTCGCGCCGGATGCGGTCTACTTCGATACGGGCAAACCGCTGTTCGTCGGTGCCGAGTACGGCCAGATACTCTTCTTGTGCTTCCTCGAGCTGCGCAACAAGCGGAGCCGCGGCATCGCGAATACGTGCGCGGAATGTGGCGGTCATGTCCCGCAACTCGCCATCGCTCTTAGCCTCAAACGTCGATTCAAGATCGTTGATACGTTCGACGTTGGGCTGCAGCCGCTTTAGCGCCTTATCATTCGGATCACCGGCTATTGCGTAATAGAACTTGCGAATCATAGCTTCCCTCTCGGAGCCGTGCAAAATACCTCTTCCAGCCTGGTTTTATTCTACCATGCACGCCATGCTCGTCAATCCAAAGCAGCCGTGCCCCTGCAGATCAAGCACAATCTCACCACGTGAGCCCCTGTGACATACTCGGTCTGGACGTACGTTACGTCGAGTCGCGCGGGCCTGGGTGGCCATCAGGAGAACGATCGAAAATGCAAACGGGGTCCTGGCGAATCGCCGGAACCCCGTAGTTCGTTCGGTGGAGCTTTGGACTATGCGGTCTGAACCTTGATCTGCTTAGGCAGAACCTCATCCGCCTTGGGCACTGACAATGTCAGCACACCATTCTGGAAAGATGCCTCGATGGCATCCGAATTCACGGGCACATTGAAGGTCAGCGTACGTTCGAAGGCGCCGTGGAACAGTTCGCGCCGGACGAATTCAGTTTCTTCATCGACTGAGGGCATCTTACCCCGGATAGTCAGGAAGTCGTCCTCAAAGGTGATCTCCACGTCCTCAGCTGCCACGCCGGGAAGGTAAGCGGAAATGTGATATACGTTGTCGCTGGTCCAGATGTCGACCGGCAAGCGATACTTCGTCTCGCCATTGCTGCCGCCATTGGTTGCATAATCATATGGATGGCTGAAACGACCGAAACCGCGGTTGACTGCATTGGCCATCGCTGCGTAATCGCGCAATCTACTGTCATATTGTCGGGTTCGCATGTTGTTTGATTTCCTTTCGAAAGACTGAATCTCTCTCATCATTTTTCTAGTTCGGGCGTCGGTCCATGAGGCCAGACGCTAAACGATGTTCTGTCGGATACTATAGCGCCGCTTCGTTTGCTCCATGCTTGCGTACCATCACCAAAGCGTTTGCGCACTGCAAGCATTTCATTAGCGGTTAATGCTCATTGCTTGGATGGCACGGTGCAATGCCTGCGGCAATTCTCGACTGTAAGCCGCGCCGCTACAGCCCTATGGCCGGCTGAGCGGGCGGCTAAGCGAATTGCCAAGTCATAGATACCCGCGTCCATCGTCCACCCCTCCAACACCACGCGGCTGTGGTCGACCGCGACACGGATGTTCGCCATTCCACCGCCCAACATTGGATGAGCAGCCAACGTATCGCGGACTCGCCAGGCGGTCCTCGGATCTGATGTTGTTG
>JBJYXA010000402.1:0-24493 GCA_046259705.1 Caldilineaceae bacterium | reverse complement strand
AGGACTTCACCTTCCTGCGCGTGAGCACTGACGATCTGGAGGGCAAGATGCGCGCCTACGTCGGCGAAGGCGAACTTACCGACGATCCGCTGCTGACGTTTGGTGGTTACGGCGTGGTCAAAGTTCCGGAATTCCAGAAGCTGTTGCAATACATCTGTGACAACGGCTATGAGCATCATGTGACGGTTAACCCGGCGCGCACCGCGGCTGGCGTGTACGAGGCGCTAACCAAGTACATGGGCTGGGACGTTTACCGGCATAGCTAAGGCAGACGTCGATCTCACGGGACCGGTTGTATGAACCTGTAGCCGGTCCCGTGGTGGCTTACGGCATGTTGCTGCAGTAAAGCGAACTCATCGAGAGGAATCCATCACGCTCATGGGCTCGAAATATGCGATCGGAATCGATTTCGGCACCGAGTCGGGCCGGGCGCTCTTGGTCGACGTCGCGAATGGCCGCGAGGTGGCCACCGCCGTCTACGCGTACAGCAATGGCGTGATCGATGAGACGCTGCCAGAATCGCATGTACGCCTGGAACCGGACTGGGCGTTGCAGGACCCCGACGATTATGTCCGCACCCTAAAAGAGACAGTTCCCGTAGTGTTGGCCGAAAGCGGCGTAGACCCGGCGGACGTGATCGGCGTGGGCATCGACTTCACCGCTTGCACCATGTTACCCGCGAAAGCAGACGGTACGGCGCTAGCGCAATTGCCAGAATACCGCAATAGACCTCATGCGTGGGTGAAGCTGTGGAAACATCACGCCGCCCAGCCCGAGGCAGACCGCATCAACGAGGTCGCGCGGGATCTGGGAGAGACTTGGCTCGACCTGTACGGCGGCAAGATCTCGTCCGAGTGGTTCTTCAGCAAAGCACTGCAGATCCTGTACGAAGACCCGGAGATTTATGCGGCTGCGGACAGGCTGATTGAAGCCGCGGACTGGGTCATCTGGCAATTAACAGGAAAGGAAACACGCAATTCCTGTACGGCCGGCTACAAGGCGATCTGGCAGAAGGAAGAAGGCTTCCCGAGCAGGGAATACTTTGCTGCGCTCGACCCTGCCTTTGCCGACGTGGTCGACGCCAAAATGAGCCGTGATATTTCTCCGTTGGGCGCCAAGGCGGGCGGCCTCACCGAACAGGCAGCCGGCTGGATGGGCCTGATGCCCGGCACCGCGGTGGCGGTGGCAAACGTGGACGCTCATGTGACTGTGCCCGCCGCTCAAGCGGCCGAGCCAGGCATTATGACTATCATCATGGGCACCAGCAACTGCCACATGGTGTTGGCGAAGGAACGCAAGAAGGCGCCCGGCATGTGCGGTGTCGTCGAAGACGGCATTGTGCCGGGGCTGTACGCCTATGAGGCGGGTCAGAGCGCCGCGGGCGACATCTTCGCCTGGTTCGTCGACAACGCGGTGCCGCCGGAGGTTCACGAGGCGGCCACGGCACGCGGCGTTTCCGTCCACGTACTGTTGGAGGAAGAAGCTGCCAAACAGCGTCCCGGGGAGCATGGCTTGCTCGCATTGGACTGGTGGAACGGCAATCGATCGATCCTGGTGGACGTGGAATTGAGTGGACTGCTCGTCGGCGCGACGCTCGCTACCACTGCGCCCGACATCTACCGAGCGCTGTTGGAGGCCACCGCCTTTGGCACACGCGTGATCATCGAGAGCTTCACCGCAAACGGCGTGCCTGTCAACAGCATTGTAGCTGCCGGCGGCTTGCCGGACCGCAACAAGCTACTTATGCAGATTTATGCAGACGTGACCAACCGCGAGTTCCGCGTAATCCGCAGTTCGCTTGGCGGCGCCCTAGGTGCGGCAATGCATGGTGCAGTGGCGGCCGGCGCCCCGATTGGCGGTTACGACGATATCTTTGCGGCCGCCGACACGATGGGCGGGCTGCAAGACGTAGTGTACAAGCCCATTCCCGATCACGTAGCGATCTATGACCGCATGTATGCGGATTATAGGACGCTGTACGACTATTTCGGACGAGGCGAAAACGACGTGATGAAACGGCTGCGTGCGCTACGTCGCGAGGTCCGCTCCCAAAGTGCGTAGGGCAGGGGATAAGGCGGCCTCGTATAGGCTAACCCCAGCTACGTGATGTCTAGAGGATCTGCCGTATGAAGGCGACGAGGTTATCGTGGTTTCGCCCCCAGGTCAGCGAAGACAAGCGGCAATTCAGCTAACTGCGCCCATCCCTCGTCCGCTTGCATGCGCTCCACCTGAAGATCGGTGAAATACGCGTCGAGCACTGCCTCGCGCTCCATGCGCAACGGCGGTGTACAGTAGTCCTCTTCTTCCCAAGCGACACGTCCGTCAGGCAATCGTCGCATGCCGGACAGCCCTTTCGTCAACGACTTACCAAATGGTTGCAAGCCAAGGAATTCTTCCTGTTCCAGCCTCGTTTGCAGTTCCCGGACATTTTGATCGCTCAAGTACGCACGTACCAGGTAATACGCCATAATGCCTCCTTCCACCGAATGTCCAAGTATACACTCCGCAGAGACGCTCGCTTTCTGAACGAGCCCGGCTATAGTAGAGGGCACTCCGAGAAACCGACTATCTCATCTACGTACACGCCAGTGCACCATCGCAACTTGACACCTTCCCGTGATTCCCTATCATACACGTTATTGGTCGTTTTACGACCTGTCTCGTACAGACCCAACAACGTATTCGTCTACGTCAATTAGGTCATAATCTATGAGCACCGTTCCTGCCACCGAGTATCCAAAACTTCGCGCGCTAGATGTCCGTCCGCACCAACAGAATGGCCAATCATATTTCCTACTGCGCGATCCTCTACAACTGAGCGAGAATTCTCTGCTCATTCCCCAACTCTGGGGGGTTGTGCTGGCCTCCATGGATGGTAAGACGCCGGTCGACAAGGCCGTCGACGAATTTCGACGACGGTACGGCGTTCCCATCGATAGAGACGACGTTTCCGAATTGGTCAACGCTCTGGACGCATCGTACTTACTCGAGAACGAACACGCTCATGCCGCTCAACAACGTATCCTGGATGCCTACCGGGCCGAACCGTTCCGAAGACCGCTCCTGGCAGGGTCCGGTTATCCGGAAAGCGCGAAAGCTCTTCGGGACTTGCTTGATAGTCACCTCTCGGCGTCTGCAGAGTCGTCACCGCGCGGGGACCTGGTGGATGCGATTAGCGCAGGCCGTTTTGGCCTGCTAAGCCCGCACATAGACTATGCCAGAGGCGCGCCAATATATGCACAGCTTTGGCAGCAAGCAGCCGAGGCCGTGCGCGCCGCCGACCTAGTGATCCTAGTCGGCACGGACCACTACGGCAACGATCCATTCACCCTCACAAGGCAGCACTATGCAACGCCGTACGGAACGCTGCCCACGAATCTCGACATTGTCGACGACATAGCGGCCGCCGTTGGTCAGGATGCGGCCTACGCCGGCGAGCTGCGCCATCGAGGCGAACACTCGTTGGAGCTTGTGGCCGTATGGCTTCACCATATGCGCGGCGGAGAACCGGTAGAAATGGTGCCCATGCTGGTCGGATCAATGTACACCTACGTTATGAACGGCGCATCCCCCGAGACCGACGCACGGACGAACGCAGTGTTACATGCAGTCCGGAGCGCCAGCACGGGCCGGCGCGTCGCCGTCATTGCGTCCGGCGACCTCTCCCACGTGGGAAGCGCGTTCGGCGGCGCGCCGCTGACCGGCGAGATGCGCCGCAACGTCAGGGCCGACGACGATGACGTGATCCACCAGATGCAAAGGGCAAGTGCATCCGGTTTCTTCGAATCGATACGCCGCGTGCGGGACCGAAACAACGTTTGTGGTGTCGCTCCCATCTATCTGGCCCTGCGACTGTTGAACGCAGACCGGGGCGAACTGCACGGCTACGCATCATGTCCGGCTGATGCCACTGACTCCTCGGCGGTCACCATCTGCGGGATGGTTTGGCACTAGACCAAACCTCGCCACAGCTTCCGTCTGGACCAGCCCTGCGCGAAGGCGCTTCAATATATGAGCGGAATCAATCGTTTTGTTTGGCTTCGGTAGGCGCCATATTCGGGGAACGCGGCCAGAAGCAGACGTTCTTCGTGGTGCAGCTTCACAATTATGTCAACTAAAAGGACGAACCACGAAGCAATACGAAGCGGCGACGGGCCAGCCAGCACGGCCGGCAGGCTCGCCAAGAGCAGCCCCGTATACATAGGGTGGCGGATGTAGTGGTACGGTCCGCGACGCACAAAAAGCGCGCCCGTAGGCACGTCGGGCAGGATGCGCAAGTTTCGAGCGGGAATCGATGTGATTGCCCACAGCGCGACGGCCACGCCAATGGCCTGAACCGCCAACAGCGCAGGCGTATGGCCAAACCACGGTCCAGTCACTGCGATGACGCCCAAAGCGCCGAACTGGATAGTTACGAGAACGTACGAGAGTAAGCTACCTCGCAATGGGCCGCGCTCCTTCTTGTTGCGTTGCTCTCTCCAAGTAAGGAATGAGTTCACTCATGGTAGTTAGCTGCACGAATGTGTGGTCGACGTCTTCTTCGTCGACCTGTTCGTGATCCCAGGTAATCTCGTAAGGGATATGGACCGCCGCAGCGCCCAAGTCAAGCACCGGGAGGATATCGGAGCGTACCGAGTTCCCCACCATGAGGAAGTCGTGCGGATCTACGTTGTGCGTCTCCAATACACGGCGGTACGCGGCCTCGTCCTTCTCAGTCAGGACCTCTACGGCGTCGAAATATCGAGCCAGTCCGGAGCGCGCCAGTTTGCCTTCTTGATCGAATAGATCCCCTTTTGTGATCAGGATCAGGCGGTAGCGCCGGCTCAATTGGTCTAGCGTCTCGGGAACGCCAGGAAGAGGTTCGACGGGCGATGCCTGCATCTCTTTGGCGGCGTCAATGATCTGCTGCACCTGAGCGCCGGTTATGCGGCCTTCGGTAAGTTCTATGGCTGTCTCGATCATAGAAAGGGCGAAGCTCTTGATCCCGTAGCCAAAGCGATGGAGATTAGCCATTTCCGTTTCAAACAGTTTTCGGTCGACCCAATCGGGATCGTAGTGATCCGATAGGATCTCACGAAACCTGGCCTGTGTCATTGAATACAGCGTCTCGTTGTGCCAGAGCGTATCGTCTGCATCAAACCCAATTGTGGTGAATGTCATCGTGTCTCTATCCATGCCATACTGTTCCACTCGGTGAGTTTTTTCCCGAGTCTGCAATACCGCTATTCAGCGCTATTCGCTGTACGCGCGGTCCCTATTCAGGCGCCAACCATAGCACAGCATACGGCGGCACAGCCAGCGATAGGGACGCGCCGCGCGCCTCCCAAATCTGGCCTGAAATCAGGTCGACGATGTTGGTGTGGCTGATGGATCGCAACACGTCTCCGCTGATGGCGTAGTCGACGGGCCGTGCGGACACATTATGCACGCATAGTGCGACTCGTCCGCCATCCCGCGCAGTGCGTTCCACCACAAATAAAGCATCGTTATCAGCGAATACGCGCTGGCCGGCGGCCGGATGGAAGGCGGGCTCACGTATACGACAGGTAAGCAGCCGCCTGTAGCCTTTAAGAACCTGGCACGGAACACTACCGGACTCGGCTAGCTCGGACTCCAGCACCTCCCTCTGGAACTTGCGCCGGTTGATGGTTCTGGCCCGGCCGGTGCTGTCCACGCCCTCGCGCCAATTGCGGCTGCCGAACAGGCTGTGCACGTAGATACCCGGGACGCCCGCCATACTGAGCAGTATGGCTTGACTACACAAGAAACGCGCAACTTGTATTGCTTGCGTTTCTTCGCAATACGGATCGTTGAGCGCGTCGTAATAGACGATATTCAGTTCGTACGGGCTCTCACTTCCATCGGAATTTGTTCGATAGGAGACGTATCCGCCATGACGTTTGACCTGCTCTGCCAGCGCATTCACCTCGTCCGCGCTTAGGATGCCTTCCACCGGCCGTAAGCCGATGCCATCATGCGAAGCCATGAAGTTGAAGAAGGCTGTTTCATCCGACGGCGTGGTCAGCGTCTGCGCCCAGGCCGTCAGTCGCTTGGCGTCGCCCGTGCGGAATGCATCCAACGTTAACGGCGGCAACGTGAAATTGTAGACCATCTGGGCTTCGTCGTAACCATCCCCGAAGTAGCTGATATTGTCCTGATGGGGCACGTTCGTTTCCGTTACAAGCAATACATTCGGCGCCACCTCGTCCAACATGGCGCGCAAGAAACGAATCAGGGCATGCGTCTGCGGTAGGTGCAGGCAGGATGTACCGACTTCCTTCCACAGGAACGCTATGGCATCGAGCCGAATCAGACGTGCACCCATGGCAATATAGAAAAGCAGCACGTCAACGACCTCCAACAGCAGCTTCGGGTCAGCGTAGTTGAGGTCTACCTGGTCCGCGCTAAACGTTGTCCAGACGTAGCGTATACCCGCATCGGTTTCGAAGGGGGTGAGTAATGGCGCTGTGCGGGGACGTACGACCGAGGAGAGGTCTGTGGCAGGGTCAGCACTGATGAAGAAGCCTGCCATGCCTTGTTCGCCGCGACAATATGCCTGGAACCAGGCGCTGGCCTGCGACATGTGGTTGATGACGGCGTCGAACATGAGGCGGAACCTGGCAGACAGTCTTTGCACATCGTTCCAGTCGCCGAGATTCGGGTCCACTTCTTTGTAGTCCACCACCGAGAATCCGTCATCCGACGTGTAGGGGTAGAAAGGGAGGATGTGAACGGTATTGATGACGTCGCCGACCGTAGAGGAGAGCACCTCGTCCAGGCTGCGGAGCGGGGAAACAGATGGCTCTTGTATTTGGTCGCCATATGTGATCAGAATGACGTCCTGTTCGCTGAATATCTGCCCGCAGGATTGATTCGCTTCTGACAGTGAAGGATTTTGATCTCGAAAGTGGTCAAGCCTGGGTAGAAGCTCGCTGAGGATAGCGGTGGCGACGGCTTCATCGTATACCGCGCGCAGATTGCGTTCCATTCGATCGGTCATGGCGTCTTAGTCCCCCATGTTGTGCATTGAAGATACGCGCGGCCTAGAAATGGCAGTCAAACCGGGTGACTTGGGCAACCGGATTGCGCGTATTGTAGAATGGTGGCGTACCGACCGTGATCCGCACCGGGCGCGGCAGAAAGGAAGCCGTCTTATGAAATCGACAGTCGTGCTAGTTGCGTTTCTCGCCAGTCTTGTTGTACTGAGCGCATGTGCTGCTATGTCTCCAACCGCACCGGCTGCTCCAGAGTCGCCCCTCACGGGTGCTGAGAACATAGCGCCCAGCGAGAATTCACCGCTGACAGGCGTAACAAAAACGCCAATCGGTGCCGAGACTGTACTCCCGGCCGGCACGATAACGGTAACCGCCCCGGCCATGGGTACGCCGACCGCATCGCTGCCGTTAACGGTTACCGCTACCATCACGGCTTCACCCACTCTTACGGCGACGGCCTCGCCCATAGCGCCCACAGCCACGCCGGTTCCACCGGGCACCGAGACGCCTGCCACCAACACCCCGGAACCGCAGCCAACCGAATCGCCGACGCCAGAACCGCCGACCTCCACGCCGACCGCCACGGCTACCGAAGGGCCATCGCCCACGCCCACGCCGCTGCCTAACGCGGTATTCGTGCGCGACCACCGCAGCATCACGCGCGGTTCCGATCTGCAAGTGGTAGGTGAAGTGGCCAATGGATCGGCGAGCCCAGTCTACAACGTGACTGTGAGCGCCGCGTTCTTCGACAAGGACGGCAATTTGCTTGGCGCTTCGGAAGGGCAGGCGATGCTTCCGCAGACGCTGCCGACGCAGAACAACCCCTTCAAAATCACGCTGTCGAATGCGCCTGCGTCCGTCAGCTCATACGAGTTGGCGCTGCGCTGGGATGATCTTGTTACGCAAGGATTTGACCGCATCACGCTCGTGAATAGCGATGTCAGTACCGAACCGACGCTTAGTATAACGGGCGAAGTACGTAACGACGGTTCGTCATCCATGTCGAACGTAGTGGTCTCAGCTTCGTTTTATGACGCCGCAGGACACATAATCGACGCATACCGGGGTACGGTGATGGGTTCACCGATCGCTCCGGGCGCTTCAGCACCATACAGCGTGGATACGGGTCGCACGGACCTGGAGTTTGACCATTTCTTGGTGCAGGCGCAGGGTATCCTTGGGCGATAGAAGAAGGGGAAGGATCGCCGGCGCACAACGGCTCCTTCCCCCTGTCCACGAGCGTAGGTCTGCGCCGCGGCAAAGTATGAGAGTTTACGGCAGTCGCAGTTCGGCGCGCATGGTGTTGTCGCTTTCGTCCAGCTCACGAACACGATCATCCGGGTCTGCCACAACCCTGAACGAATAGAGCCCTGCGCCAGAATCGGCGCCGTAGCGAGCCTCGACGCGTATCTCGTCGCCAGGTGCCAGCGAGGTAGCCGCCAGAGGAGCGTCAAGCGGAATTACAGCATCCGCAGGATCGGCGGCGATGGCTACCGTCACATCGCGCGCCTCCTCATCGCCCACGTTCCGAATGAGCGCCGCCACGGTAAGTACGCCGTCCTGCATGGAAACGGTCGGGGCTCCGCCAAGCGCCGAAACGACGAGGTTCGGCCGCGATCCTCTTGCTTCGGCGTTGTTGGCGTTCGCATCGCCCGGTTCTCCGTCTACGGGTTCGTTTTGGCCCGGTGCACTTTCGCCATCGCCACCGCCCAAGGTTAGGGTAGCGCTGGCTTCATTGTCGTCCTCGTTGCTCTCGTCGATGGCGCCATCCGGATCCACCTGCACGGTGATGGAACGTTCGCCGCTCAGGTCAGTGGTATCGTATGTCACCGAAGCTGATCCGGAGTCACCCGCGGCGATGCTGGATACCGTCTGGTCGTCGCCGATCTGCACCGGTTCGTCATCCGTACTATCGAGGAAGCGGACGACGACGTCGCTGGCGTCAGCGCCGCCCGTATTAGATATGGTCGCGGTTACCGTCACCAGGTCACCCGGCGCCGGGCTTTCCGGTTCGAACGCGATGTCGTCGGAGGTGATCGTTAAGTTCGGCTGTTCGCCGGGCTCTTCTTCCACCGGCAACACGGTCAGCGTGGTCTCGGCCTGGTTGTCATCTTCGTCCATCTCAGCAACCTTGTCATCCGGGTCCACGACAACCTGGATAGTGCGTTCGCCTTCCTTGCCCGTCGTGTCGTAGGTGACAGAAGCCTTTTCGCTGCCGCCGGCCGGGATCGAAACAATCACCTGCGTCGAGCCGATTGCCTGGGGGCTACCGGTAGACACGTCGAAGAACGCGACCTCGACCTTGCCGCTATCGAGCGTACCGTCATTGAGGACCTTGGCCGAGATTGTGACCTCAGTGCCGTCGGTAGGCTCCGCTGGGGTGAAGGTAATGCCGCTCTCCTGCATTACCAGGTTAGGTCCCGGCGGCGGCGCAACGGTCAGACTTGCCGCTGTCTTGTTGTCCGACTCATTCGACTCGGCAATCGTATTGTTCGGGTCGATGACGAATTGAATGTTGCGCACGCCTTGCTTGCCCGTGGTGTCATACTGCACCTCAACGGTACCGCTTTCGGCCGCGCCGAGGGAATCGATGAGGCGGGATTGGCCAATCTGTTCCGCCTGGCCCCCGGTCACATCGATAAGCTGCACAACGATGTCCGCAGCGGTGGCGGTGCCGTTGTTAATTACCGTTGCCCGGACCGCGACCAGGTCGCCGTCCTGTGGATCCGCAGGATCGAACTCTACGTTGCTGGCAAGTGCAACCAGATTAGGGGCGGGTGGCGCCGCCACCACGATGGTCTTGTCGGCGGCATTGTCCGTCTCGTCCGTCTCTTGGATGAAGTTGTTCGGATCCGCCGTCACCTGCAGCATGCGATCGCCCTGTTTGCCGGCGGTATCGTAGGCGACAACAACCGTACCACTAGTGCCAGCGGCGACACGCGGGATCACTTGCGGTGCACCCACGGGAGACGGGTTGCCTTCTGTGATGTCCATTACCTGCACAACCACATCGCGTGCACCGGCCTCGCCATGGTTGAATACGGCCACCTGAACGCTCACCTGCTGACCATCGGTTGGTGCAGGTGGCTTCAGGCCGATGTTGCTTGCCGATACGACAAGATTCGGCAACGCGGGAGCGCTCACGACCAGCTTACGCGAGTCCGAGTTATCGCTGGTCTTGGTTTCCGGCACGAAGTTATTGGGATCGACCGTCACCTTGATTTCGCGGTCACCGGCCAATCCGCTCGTATTGTATGTGACCTGGACGGTCGCGCTCCCACCTGCGCCCAGGACCGGTATCACCTGCTGCGGACCGATGGGAACGTCGTCACCCGAAGCGTCTGTGAACTGCACTGTCACATCGGTGGCGTCGGCGCTGCCTGTGTTGAGCACAAGCGCGTAGACGACCACGGCGTCACCATCGACAGGGGCGGGATCGCTGAATGTGATGTTCTCTTCGTAGACGGCCAAGTTGGCGATGGGTCGCTGAACCATGCTGAAGGTCGCAGTCGCTTCGTTATCACTTTCGCTCGACTCTTGGACAGCGTTGGCCGGGTCGACGATTGCCTGAATCTCGCGATCCACCGGCGCGCCACCGGCAAAGGCTGCGACGTTGTAGGTCGTATGCGCTACAGCGCTGCTCCCTGCACCGATGCCCTCGATGAGTTGCGGTTCGCCGATTGGGGCGGAACCATCGTTGGTGACATCCAGGAACTGTACTGAGAAATCGCCTGCGCCGGCCGTTCCTTCATTACGAACTGTGACATAAATCTCCACCGTCGACTCCGGCGTTCCTTCCGCCGGGTCGAAACCAATGGAACTCGCGCTGACCTTGAGATTAGCGACGGGGCCAGACTGGACCGAAACGGTACCTACGGCGCGATTGTCATTCTCATCGAGCTCTCGAATCAGGTTGTTGGGATCGACAATCACCTGGACCTTGTGGTCGCCGCCGCCGTATGCGGTGTAGGCGATGGTAGCAACGCCGCTGCCACCGTCCGGAATTTCGCTGATGACCTGGCTGGCGCCAATGGGGACATTGCCATCACTCGTGGCGTCTACGAACTGCACGACGACGCCTTGCGCCGCCTGTGTGCCCGCATTGAGCACGGTCGCAGTCACCTGGATCTCCTCACCCGGACCCGGATTTGTGTTGCTAAAGCCGACGTTCTGGTCGAGTGCGACCAGATTTGGCATGGGCGCGGCCCCAACCTGCAGGACCGCCACCGCTTCGTTGTCCATTTCGGATGTTTCGGCAATGGTCATGTGTGGATCCGCTACTACCCGGATCCGTCGCTCACCCCATTTGCCGGTCGTGTCATAGCGTACGCTGACGACTGAACTCTCACCCACTGCAATGACGGAGATCGTCTGTTTGCGGTCAATGGGCTCCGCCCCGCCGTCGGTTACATCCACGAATTGGACCAGCACGTCATTGGCATCGGCGCTTCCGTTGTTGAGAATCGTCGCCGTCAACGTTACGCTGTCGCCGTCGGTAGGAGCCGGCGGATTGAAGCCGATATTGCTCTTCTGCACCAGCAAGTTAGGTGCATCCTGCGGGTCGACGGTCAGTGCGGCGGTGGTCCGGTTATCCGACTCGTCCGACTCCGCAATGAAGTTACTCGGATCGACGAGCACACGGAGCTGGCGGATTCCCTCTTTGTCAGCCGCATCGTACACGACCTCAACAGTGCCGACACCGCCGGCAGCGATTGAATCAATAGTCTGCATATCGCCGACGGGGACATTGTCGCCATCGCTGACATCCAAGACCTGTACGACCACACCGGCGGCGTCCGCATCACCGCGGTTCTGTACGATGACGCTTACCAGCACCTTATCACCGTCCGCGGGATAGAGGGGGTTGAAACCCACTCCGCTTTCCATGACGGTCAGGTTCGGTAGTGGCGGCGCGCTCACCTCTAGTGTGGCGATGGCGTCGTTATCGTTTTCGTCGACCTCGGGTATGAGATTGTTAGAATCGACCAGCACCTGGAAGCGACGGACACCTGTCTTGCCCGTGGAGCTATAGGTCACCTGTGCCGACGCACTGCCGCCGGCGGGGACTTGCTCTATCGTCTGCTCGACGCCGATGGGCTCAAAGACCCCGTTGGTGACGTCCACGATTTGCACCAGAACGTTGCTGGCATCCGCCGCACCGTCATTGAGCACAACGGCGCGAATAACTACATCGTCGCCTTCCGTCGCCGCGGGCGGCTCAAAGCTAATATTGCTGGAGAGCATGGTGAGGTTTGCGGTGGCTGTGGAGGCGATAGTCAGCGAGCGCGTCGCTTCATTGTCATCCTCGTTTGCCTCTTCAACGTAGTTGTTCGGGTCGACGCTCACCTTGATGCTGCGGGCGCCTTGGAGCCGTGCGGTGTCATAGGTGATTTCGGCCACGGCGCTGCTGCCCGCAGCCACGAGTGACAACACCTGCTTTTCGCCAATGGGCAGTATCTCGGCGTCTGTCACGTCGAGGAACTGCACCGTAACATCAGTGGCGTCTTCGGATCCATCGTTTACCACGGCAGCGCGAATCACCACGCTGTCACCTTGGTTCGGATGTAGAGGACTGACGCCGATATTGTCGCTCGCCATGACCAGATTGGCGATGGGCGGCGGCGTCACCGAGAGCGTTACCGTGGCATCGTTGTCGAACTCGGATTTCTCGGCTATGAAGTTCTGCGGATCCGCAGCTACCTTGATCTTGCGGTCACCGCTGCGTCCCTGAGTGGAATACGACACCTGGACCACAGCGCTGGCGCCTGGCGGAATCGACCCTATAATCTGCGCGGAGCCGATAGGCATGGTCGCACTGCTCGTGGCGTCGGAGAACTGGACCGCGACGTTCACGGCCTCCACCTCACCGTCGTTGAAGACGGTTGCATTTACTGTCACCTCATCACCGGAGGCAGGTTCGGCCGGATCGAAACCTATATCGTCGCTGCCAATCGTCAGATTAGGCAGCGGTGGCGTATTCATCTCCAGTGTAGCTGACGCCTCGTTGTCATCCTCATCACTCTCGACGACCTTATTCTGCGGGTCAACGACCACTTTGATCTTTCGGTCCTGAGCAGGGCCAGATGTATCGTAGGTCACTTCCACGGATGCACTCTGCCCCGGGGCAAGCAGGTCGATCGTCTGGCTGGCGCCGATAGGTACGGCCGCGCCGCTGTCGGTGGCATCCACAAACTGGACCGCGACTTCGGTCGCCTGAACCGCGCCGTCATTGACGATGACTGCGCGCACGGCTACCAGATCGCCGGCTGTGGGCTGGTGCGGGTTGAAGCTGATATTATCTTCCGTGACCACCAGGTTGGCCGCCGGCGCGTCCGTTACGGTGAGCGAGCGGCTGGCGACATTATCCGATTCGTTGGATTCCGGTATCAAGTTGAATGGGTCGACGGTGGCTTCGATGGTGCGGTCGCCGGCCTCACCGGTCACTTGATAGTTGATCTGTGCAGATCCGCTGCCGCCGACCTCAATGCTGGCGATGGTCTGGGGGGCACCGATGGGCACGGATGTATCGCCATCCACCTCCCGGAACTGAACGCGAACTTCTTCGGCGTCGGCCGAACCGTCGTTCATCACCAATGCCGTGACCTGGACCTTGTCGCCGGTGACCGGGCTAGCGGTGCTGAATCCGATGTTGCCATCTTGTATGAAGAGGTTGGCCTGCGCAGGACCGGTTCCCGGCAGCGCCGGGCTTCCCTCGAGTAGTTTCACATCATCAACGTACCAACCCTCGAACGAATTGAAGCGCTCATCGATGGAATCGAACCAGAAACGCACCTGGATCACACTTGCGTCGCCGAGATAGGGGGTCAGGCTCACCGCACGCTTGATCCATTGATCGTTGGTGCCGTGGGATTCGAAGACCGTTTCCCAGCTATCGCCTTCGTCCGTCGATACCTGCACGCGCGTACGGTCGTAGGTTGGGCTGCCCTCCAGTTCGCTCCACTCGTAGAACTGCAGCAATACATCTTCGCTGGACGTCAACGCGATGGGCGGCGACACGAGCATGCCTTGCGTACGCGCACCCGTGTCGTAGGTCTTCGTGTCCTCATCACCGTAATACCAGGAGTGGGTCGGGCTATTCGCACGATTCTCGGAGACATGCCAGAGCGCGTCCTCGCCGACAACCTGCCATTCGCCTTCTCCATTTTCGACGTCGTCTTCGAATACGATGGTACCCGGCGTCGTCGTACCGATGACGATATTGGAAAGGTTGGATGCGTTACCTACATTGTCGAGCACGCGCACGGCGAAGTAGTAGACGTTGCCTGGTTCGAGACCGGAGACGGTGAATTCCTCCTTGTCACCCGGATCGCCCGGCGTTGGTTCGCCGGTAGCCTGTTGGGCACTGTCCCAGTTTTCCGGCGACAGTGGCGATGTGGAATAGCGCACGTCGTATTTGTTGGCGTGACCGCTCATACCGTCGTCGCCAGTGGCCGTCCAGCGAAGCTCCACCTGCGTCATGTAGAACTTGGTAGCCGCCAGGTCGTTCACCGCTGCCGGCGGCGTCTCGTCATCTTCGAGGGAATTCAGAAGATTCAGTCGCCCGTTTGTGACGGTAGACTTGGAGTCATCGCTGAGGGGATCAACGCCGGTAATGATGCGATCGCGAATCTGCGCCAAGGTCAAGGTCGGATATTGGGCAGCGATCAACGCAGCTGCGCCGGTCACATGCGGGGTTGCCATGGACGTACCGTCGATGCTGATATAGCCGGACGGATCACAGAGCGGACAGTTGCCAGAAGGAACCGTGGAATAGATGTCAGCGCCAGGCGCCGCCAGGTCCACGGTAGAACCATAGTTGCTAAAATCGGTGTAGAGGTCGGAGTGGTCCGTCGCGGCGACGGAGATGATATTGTCGAGGTCATATCCAGCCGGATAGTGAGGCTCGTCGGTGCCGCCGTTGCCGGCTGCACAGATGTGGAGGGGCTGATCGTCACCCTCCATGGCCTCCATCAGTGCCTGCGACGCCGCGCCACCCCAACTATTGTTGGTCGCAACGATGTTTATGTTCTCTTCGTTCTTGAGTTGCTTCACATAGTTGAAGCACTTGACCGCACTGGAGACCGTGCCGCCTCCGCTCGCGCCGAGGAATTTACAGCCGATTATCTTGACGTCCCAGTTGACGCCGGCCACGCCGGTGTCATTGTCACCGACTGCGCCGATAGTACCGGCCACGTGGGTGCCGTGGCCGAAATCGTCCATGGGGTCGCCGCTATCGGTAACGGTGTTGATGCCATGGAAATCATCCACATACCCGTTTCCGTCGTCGTCCACGCCGTTCTTTTCGCAGACGTCGCCAGTGCATTCCCCAGGATTGTTCCAAATATTGTCCACCAAGTCCGGGTGCGTGTAATCGACGCCCGAGTCAATGACCACGACGACGACGCTGGACGAGCCTGTCGAAATGTCCCAAGCCTCATCTGCATCGATATCCGCGTCTGTCTTGCCGCCGGTTTGACCGGTGTTGTTGAAGCCCCACAACTTATCATAATCCGGATCGTTGGGTTCCTTGTTGACCTGCAGAATGTAGTTCGGTTCAGCGTAGCGAACGCGCGGGTCACGCTCAATCATCGTCACCAGGTTCGGCGTGATGTCCGCGGGCACAAACGCAAGCACCAGAGGCGGATTGTCTTCGGATGCGGCGGGATCGAGGTCCTCCATCACGGTCACATCGTATTCCTGATAGAATTCATCGATCTCGTCCTGTGTGACCCAAGGCTGGAAGGCGACGATCAGCTGGCCGGGTGCAAAAGCCGGGTAAATTTCCTGCTCCTGTTGTTGCTGGGCAGGCTCTTGCTGCTCCTGCGCCAAGGAGGATACCGGCGTTGCCTGTAGCCAATATAAAGCGGCAACGAGCAGGAGTAGAAGCGTGGCAGACCTGCGGATGGCGTATCTCATTGGACGTCTCTCCAGACATAGCGCCAGTAGCACTAGGCACCGGCGAGCGAATCGGCCTATGGCGACCCGTTAGGTTTTGCAGTCAGATTCTTGGCAATCAACAGGGACCGCCCGACATCGATGGGACCGGGCTGCGGAACGCGAATCACCATGGTTCTCGACCACGCGCCGCATAAGTCACCCCTTGTGAGCGCCTATTCTATCTCAGTCTATTGTAGTCGCGCAACGAACCTAGAGAACCCTGAGAGGTGCCCATCGCGGAACATTGCTAAGTAGAGAGGACGCTCTGTGCAGTGAATAAGTTTCACAGTCGCGAAGCCGGTTAGCATTCTAGGCGACCTCGGGCGGCGACATATCTGCACGCGATACGAGAATCTTGTCTACGCGCAGACCATCCATGTCGACCACCTCGAACCATAAGTTGTTCCACTCGACGCGATCGCCTGGCGCGGGCAGCCTGCCAACCAGGGCCATCATCATTCCCCCCGCCGTCCGGTAGTGTTCGGCCCTTGCGGGCAGCTCTGTGATCCCAAGCGTCTCTCCCATTTCGTCCAGTGGAAGCAAACCATCTACCAGCCATGATCCGTCTGCGCGCCGGATCACCGTCGGTTCGTCAGACCCCTCCCATTCGGGGATATCGCCGATCAGCGCCCCCATAATGTCGTCCACGGTGACCAGCCCCTCGACGCCGCCATATTCGTCGATGACCATTGCGATCTTGGAGTGCGTATCCTTGAACTGCTGTATTACCTCCAGCGCCGGCGCGTTCTCCGGAACAAATAGCGGAGGTTGCATAACTTCATGCAAGTGGAACTCGTCCTCCGGCTCTACGCGCTCTAACAGATTCTTGGCCAGAATGATACCAACCACATCGTCCAAGTCGCCTCTAGCCACGGGCAGGCGCGAGCGGCCGCTGCGGATCACCTTCTCGCGCACGGTATCCATGGGGTCGCCTTCGTCGATCCACATGACCTCGTTGCGAGGCGTCATCAGAGCGCCGATTTCCTGATCGCCGAGTCGAAACAGCTGCCCGACGATCTTTTCCTCCATTGGCTCGAACACGCCGAGTTCAGCCCCTTGCTTCACCATAATGCGGACGTCCTCTTCTGTGACCGCTGGTTCATCGCTTGGGCCATGCCTGAGTATCCGCAGCACGACAGACGACGAACCATTTAGGATTGCAACCAAAGGGCTAGCCAGGCGTGACAAGGTATTCAGGGGCGGCGCCACACGCGCCGCAATCTGTGCTGGATTCGCCAGCGCCAGTTGTTTGGGAACCAGTTCGCCGAGAAGCAAGGTCAGGTAAGTGAGCAAAAGCACGACAACGACTACTGAGATGGCGGACGCATAGGGTTCCAGCGGGGCAACGGCGCCGACCAAATAAGCAATCGCCTGACCAAGCGCGGCGCCGCCAAATGCTCCGATTAGGATACCGATCAAGGTGATGCCGATCTGTACGGTGGAAAGGAAGGCTCCCGGATCGGCGGCCAATTCGATGGCCGTGGACGCGCCTGTGTTGCCGTTCTCCTCCAGTTGACGGAGGCGTGCTTGGCGTGCGGCGACGATGGCCATCTCGGACATGGACAGCAGTCCGTTCGTGAGAATGAGGCCCAACACAACCAAGAACTCGACGATTGCGCCCACGGATGTCTCCTCTTCCCTAACAGCTTACTGGCGGTGGATGTGCGCCCGCCATCTTGTTTCCGCTACGATATCACATGGGCATCGATTCGGCGGCACAGTTGTCGGCTGCTGGTTCTTTCACCGAAAGCTGCCCGTTCGGGCATGAGTCGCAAAGACCGGATCCCAGTATTATCAATATATACTGCGTATGGGAAATATTCTACAATTAATTTTGTGTAGTGTTGACAAATCGACTACGGCATGCTATCTTATTCAGGATAAACTAACGGCATTGATGGAGACGAGTAGTTGCACGCAATTGTCTCAGCGAGTCCGGGACGGTGGAAGCCGGACAGGCGTCGTGCGACGAAAATCCCTCCGGAGTTGCGGCCCCAAAGGAGTATGTCCGAGTAGGCGTCGCCGGAGTTGTGACACGTTATCGTCACCGCGGACTCAATTGACGCATCGATGCGGATTTGGCTCCAGCACTGAGGCGCCCGCCGGCACGCATACCGCGGCGGGAACCAGGGTGGTATCGCGGACCTAATGGCCCGTCCCTGTAGCAGGGATGGGCCTTTTTGTTTGGCACGCGCCGGACTGTGCTACGAAAACGAAACACGCGAAGTGAGAATTATGATGACTGAATTGCTCTATTACGACGACGCCTACACGAAGGAATTCGAAGCCACAGTCACCGCGGTCGATGTTGGAGAGAAGGACACGCGTGTCGCTCTGGACCGCACGGCTTTCTACCCTGGAGGCGGCGGCCAGCCCAACGATGAGGGCTGGTTGCAAGCAGGAGATCATAGGTACGCCGTCACAAAGGTGAAGAAGGAAGGCAGTAACGTGTGGCACACGGTTGTCACGGATAGCGATGATGTGCCTCCGCTGGCTGAGGGCGACGCAGTGAAGGGTACGCTGGACTGGGAGCGACGGTACAAACTGATGCGCACCCACACAGCTATGCACATTCTGTGCGGAGTCGTGTGGCGAGACTACGGCGCCAGCGTCACCGGGGGCAACATGGACCCGGGCAAGAGCAGAATGGATTTCGAATTTGCCTCCCTATCGCGGGAGTTGATCGAAGAGATCGAAGACAAATGCAACGCCGAGATCGCGGCCGCGCGCGAAGTGCGCACACAGGTGTTGCCGCGAGAAGAGGCCTTTGCCATTCCCGACCTGATCCGGACAAAGATCAACTTGCTGCCGGAGGGGATCACGGAAGTTCGCACCGTGGAACTGGTTGGTCTCGACTTGCAAGCAGACGGCGGAACGCATGTGAACAATACGAGTGAAGTTGGCGCGATGAAAGTAGTCGATTACAAAAGCAAAGGCGCGATCAACAAACGAATATACATCGAAGTGCGAGAGTAGCGGTGGCGGCCGATTGGCCAACGATAGAGTCAATGTAACGAGATGTCAACGGACAGCAGGTGGAACTAATGAGCCAAGCGAAATTTCGAGAAGTGACACCATCGGTGAACTTCCCTCAGATGGAGGAGGGCATCCTTGCCCTCTGGCGTGACCGTGACGTGCCCATGCGAACGCAGACGGAGCGCGAGGGCCGGCCCCAATTCGTCTTCTATGAAGGCCCCCCCACCGCGAACGGACTACCGGGTATCCATCATGTACTGGCGCGCGCGTTCAAGGACATCTTTCCGCGTTACAAGATCATGCAGGGCTTCTTCTGCCAGCGCCGGGGCGGCTGGGATACGCACGGTCTGCCCGTTGAGATCGAGGTAGAGAAGCAGCTTGGGCTTAGCGGCAAAGAGCAGATCGAGGAATACGGCGTCGAGGAGTTCAACCGGCGCTGCCGAGCTTCTGCGCAGGAATATATTGGCGAATGGGAACGTCTGACGGAACGGATGGCCTTCTGGGTCGATCTTGATTCCGCCTATGTGACCTTCCACAACGAGTACATTGAGTCGCTATGGTGGATCCTGAAACAGTTCTGGGACCAGGATCTGCTTTTCCAAGGATACAAAGTCGTCCCCTATTGCCCGCGCTGTGGCACGCCTTTGAGCAGCCACGAGTTGTCGCAAGGCTATAAAGAAGGAACCATCGATCCTAGCGTTTATGTCAAGTTTCGACTCAGGGATGCAGATAATGAATATCTGCTTGCCTGGACGACGACTCCGTGGACGCTGCCGGGCAACGTAGCGCTCGCTGTAGGGGAAGAACTAGACTATGTCAAAGTTCGGGATGCCAGTGGAGACGTGCTGATCATGGCCGCGGACCTAGCCGATTCGGTACTCGAGCCCGGCTACGAAGTCCTAGAACGCATGAGGGGCAGCAGCCTGCTGGGCAGACACTACGAACCGCTGTACACCTTCTATCCACAGGATGTCGACTACGCCTACGTAGTGGCGGGTGACTTCGTGAGTACGGACGAAGGCACGGGCATCGTTCACATCGCGCCCGCGTTCGGTGCGGACGATATGGACGTGGGCATCAAATACGATCTGCCCGTGATCCACACGGTGGATGCGAAGGGCCAGTTCAAGGCCGAAGTGACGCCATGGGCGGGTCAATTCGTAAAAGATGCCGATCCGGCCATCCAGGAGGAGCTTACCAGCCGTGGGCTGCTCTATCGGTCCGGCACCTATGAGCACACTTACCCCTTCTGCTGGCGATGCGATTCACCACTGCTGTACTGGGCCAAGGAGACCTGGTACATCCGCACGAGCGCCCATCGCGACCGTCTCGTGGCACTAAACCAGGAGATCAACTGGTATCCCGAGCACACAAAGACGGGCCGTTTCGGCAAGTGGCTGGAGAACAACGTGGACTGGGCGCTGGGCCGCGACCGCTATTGGGGCACGCCTCTGCCCATCTGGCGTAGCGACGCGCCGGGCAGCACGTACATGGAATGCATCGGCAGTGTCGCCGAATTAGAAGACAAAGTCGGTCGCAAACTGGAGGACCTGGACCTGCACCGGCCCTACGTCGATCGGCTGGAGTGGGATGCGCCCGACGGCGGTGTGATGCGCCGAGTGACCGAGGTGGCAGACTGCTGGTTCGACAGCGGATCCATGCCGGTCGCGCAGTGGCACTATCCCTTTGAGCATCAGGAGGAATGGCAGGAGCAGAAGCAGGCCGACTACATCTGTGAGGCTATCGACCAAACGCGCGGGTGGTTCTATACCTTACACGCGGTCAGTACCTTGCTCTTTGATCGCCCGGCGTTCTGCAATGTCATCTCGCTTGGACACATTTTGGCCGAAGACGGCAGCAAGATGAGTAAATCGCGTGGCAACGTGGTCAACCCGTGGGACGTGTTCGATACCCACGGCGCGGACGCAACGCGCTGGAATATGTACACAGCCAGCCCGCCAGGCAACAGCCGCCGCTTTAGCGCGGGGCTTGTAGGCGAGACGGTTCGCAAGTTTATGAATACGCTGTGGAACACGTACAGCTTCTTCGTGACGTACGCCAATGTCAGTGACTGGAGTCCTGGCGATGATTCGAAAGTGGGCGGCGAGCAGACGCTGCTGGACAGATGGGCGGTTTCCGAGCTGAACATGCTGGTACGAGACGTAACCGAGGGTCTGGAAAATTACGACGTTTTGGGCGCTACACGGCCCATCGCGTCTTTCGTCGACAGCATGAGCAACTGGTACGTGCGCCTCAGCCGGCGCCGCTTCTGGGACGGCGATCCAGAAGCGCTACGCACGCTATACTCGGTTTTGGTCACGCTGAGCAAGCTGCTCGCGCCGACGACGCCATTCATCTCTGAGGAGATATACCAGAACCTCGTTGCCGAGGTCGACCCGGAAGCGACCGACAGCGTACATCTCAGCCGCTGGCCGCAATTCGATGCAGCGCTGATCGACGAACAGCTTAACGCCAACATGGCTTTGGCGCAGCGCGTCACTAGCCTCGGCCACTCAGCGCGTCAGGCAGCCAACCTCAAGGTGCGCCAACCGCTCGCGCAGGTGGTTGTGGGCTTACGTTCCGAAGACGAACGCGAAAGCCTGATGGCCGTACGCGATCTCGTGCTTGACGAGCTGAATGTGAAGGCCCTGACGTTTGCGGACGAGGTGGGCGACTTGGTAGATGTACAGGTATTTCCGTACCCGCGCCAGCTCGGTCAGAAGTACGGCCGCGGTTTCCCGAAAATCCGTCAAGCTATCGCCGAGATGAATCAGGCGGAACTGGCCTCGAGGTTCCAGGCCGGCGAAAGCGTTGTCATCACGGCCGAAGGCGACACATACGAAGTCACTGCGGAGGACGTGGAGATTCGTACTAATCCGCGCGCCGGGTACAGCGTAGCTGAGGCAAGCGGCTATCTAGTCGCAGTGACCACGGAGCTGGACGCGACGCTGGAGCGGGAAGGCTATGCGCGAGAGCTGGTACGGCATATCCAACAATTGCGCAAGGACGCCGGCCTCGACATCAGCGATCGTATCATCACGTGGGTCGTCGATTCCGACCTGGTGCATCAGGTGCTGGAGGACTTCGGCGACTACGTGCGGGACGAGACTCTAACCGAGGACCTCGTACAGGTCCATGGGAATTCCGGAGAACCGATGCCGCCCCATCTCCCGCAGACAGCCTTCGAACTCGGCGGGAAAGAGGTCGTTGTGGCCATCGGCAAAAAGCAGGCCGTGAACTAGAACAAGGCCGTGTTCTATAGCGAAGGTGCAGCGAGCTCACTCGCCGCACCTTCGCTTATCTACAACGCCCGCCCCTTCCCATGCCATCCACCAAGCCCGTCCATCGAAAGCGCGCCATGGCTGTCTTGCTACAGCGCTGCCCTGTCTGCCTCGACGGAAAGGTATTTGGTTCCTTTCTGCGCACAAACAAGGACTGCCCTGTTTGCGGCATCCACTTCGAACGCGAGACAGGTTACTACTTGAGCGCGATGTTCATCGCATACACGATTGGCTTCATTCTTATCGCACCCCTTGCCCTCTACTTGTACCTAGCGCAGACGCCAACGGTTCGGTTTGGCCTCATCGTCGGCGTGGCCATCATCTTGGTGTGGCCGTTAATCTTTCGATACTCGCGGGTGCTGTGGCTGCATGCCGACCAGCTAATGGATCCGCGCTCACCGTTACGCGCCGATGCTCAAGGCGACGCTCCTGAGTCCCAAGCGTCTGAATCGTGAGCGCCTGAATCGTGAGCGCCTGCGCTTAGGCAGTCGGTTTCGGCACGTACGCAGGCTCATGCAACTCTGAACAGGTAGAATGTCCCGCGATATTCAGGACATTCGCCCCTTTCGTGTCGTTTCGTTTAGTTGTATATTTCTTCGTGAAGGCAGCTACCTGTATACTAAACACGTAGTCCGAAAGCTTTGATCGTAAGCATAGTCCGTGTGCCGGGATCCAACTTTCATGGTGGTTGCGCCAGAAGCTCCCAACACCCGCATTCCCGGCAGCTAACGCGGTAATCGTTCGATCGACCGGTGAGTCGCAACCGGCACACTTCCATCCAAAGCAACCACGGCTCGATGGCATGAAACCCCGTGTATTTGGCCGGCAAAGGCCGTCCCACACAACTATTCCCATCCTCGAACCACAGAACTGTTGGTCCATTCCATCATACAAGGAGTCTCTCGTATGGGTTTCCCGTTACTTCTGAGCGCCGTCATGGGTGCCGGCGCCAAACCGAAGGCCTCTTCACAGGCGCAGGTTGCCGCCGGCGGCAGCCGTTACTGGGTCCTCGTCGGCGCGGTTCTGGTACAGATCGTTTTAGGTACCATCTATGCTTTCAGCGTCTTCGTGCAACCGTTGGAGACAGAATTTGGTTGGGCAAGGGCCACCATCCAAGCGGCGTTTTCCGTTGCGCTGGCAATGTTCGCTTTGGCCATGATTCCAGCCGGCCGCATGCAGGACCGCATTGGCCCGCGCAAAGTTGCGATTATCGGCGGCGTGCTGCTAGGGGTTTCGTTCCTGCTGACGCCGCTTCTCGTCAACGCGTTTGGATACTGGGGGTTGTATCTCTCCTACGGCGTAATCGGCGGCGCCGGAATCGGTTTCGGTTATGTGTGTCCCCTTGCCGCGGCCAGCAAATGGTTCCCCGACAAGAAGGGGCTAATTACGGGTATTGCCGTGGCCGGTTTTGGGGCAGGCGCACTGTTCTTCGCAGGGCCGGCTTCGGCTTTGCTACTGCCACCGGCAGAGGGTGAGAGCCTAAGCTTGTATCAGATCATCATGGTTGGCATGGGTTTGATGCCGGGCGAAGGCAGCGGAATCGGCTGGGAACGTTTCTTCATTATGCACGGCGTTGTGGCCGCTCTGCTCGTCATCGGCGGCGCGTTGCTGTTGCGGAATCCGCCTGCCGGTTGGTTGCCGAAAGGATGGACACCGTCCCAGTCGAAAGCCAAAGTCATGAGTGAAAAGACCCCATCCGAGATGCTCAATACGCCGCTGGCGACTATCATCTGGATGACCTTCATCTTTGGCGCGACATCGGGCCTAATGGCGATCGGTCAGTGGACACCGATGATTGCGGAACTCGGCGGCAACAGCTCCATAGCGCCGGTTTGGTTGGGAACCGCCTTCGCCCGTTTCTTCACCCCGGTGGCGATTCTGGCCATCTTCAACGCCGGCGGTCGCGTCTTCTGGGGTTGGGCCAGTGACAAGATCGACCGCCCACGGGCCATGATGATCATGTTCCTCGCTCAGGGAATGGCATTCATGGTGCTCGTCAGCATCAAGTCGCCGATAGGCATCGTGCTGGCATCAGCATGGGTTGGGCTAAACTTCGGCGGCATCTTCAGTATGTTCCCATCGGCTACGTCTGATTACTTCGGCCTCAAGAACTTCGGCGCCAACTACGGTTTCATCTTCACGGCCTATGGTGTGGCCGGCATTATGGGACCCATTGTGGGCGGCGTTATCCGAGACCAAACGCAGGAGTATATTCTTGCTTTGGTCTTTGCGGGTATCCTGTGCTTCATCGCCGCACTTGGTGCGGTCGTGATCTGGGCGCAGGCTCGATCGGAACGCTGGCGC
>JBJYXA010000401.1:12751-17429 GCA_046259705.1 Caldilineaceae bacterium | reverse complement strand
ATCCAGTCGACAGCTTATAGAGGATTTCGTATGTTGAGGTTCCGGTGATCGACGACAAGCCTGTCTCCGGACAAGATGCCGCCCCCAACGGCGAATTCGAACTCCTCGAGGAGCGCCCGCCTGACAGTCTGCTGCTCCGGCTCTATGTCACTATACGTAATGTGGCTGGGCTGGTGTTCGGCGGCGGTTATGCGTATGTTCGCGAGCGTAAGGCGCAAGGAACTGCCGGCAATTTGTCGATACTTATCCTACGCTTCCTGCTCGCGTTCACATGGCCATTCCTTAACAAGGAAATCATTTCATATCCGTTTCCTGTCCAGTTTCGGCGGCGGCTTGAAATGATGGGCCCCACATACATCAAACTGGGTCAGATACTCAGTCTGCGTGAGGACCTGCTTCCCCGGTCAATCACGGACGAACTGCAGAACCTGCTGGACCGCCTGCCTGTAGTCACGTTCGAACGATACCAGGAGTTGATCGAAGCCGATTTAGGTGTGTCCCCCAGTGTCTTTTGCTCATGGATAGACGAACGACCTTTAGGCTCGGCATCACTGGCGCAGACACATCGTGCGCGCCTAAACACAGGTCAAGAAGTCGTTATGAAGGTAATCAAGCCCAATGTGCGCGAGACCATACATAACGATACCATTCTTTTGAGGATCCTCGGCGTAATCCTGCAGGTCTTCTTGGCCCGATATCAGCCGAAGCGTACGATCAACGAATTCTGCACCTACACATTGCGCGAGGTGGATCTTCGTTTCGAGGCGGACAATGCAGAGACGTTCGCAGTCAATTTTCGCGACCAGCCCAACGTTCGCTTTCCCCGCATATATCGGCCGTATTCCGGTCAGAGCGTACTCTGTATGGAATACTTCAAAGGCCGCAAACCAGATCTGACGACCGCGGCAACTCTTTCCGAATCTGAAAAACATCGCATTATCGACCTAGGCGTCAGCAGTATCGTGCAAATGATCTTCAAGGACGGCTTTTTCCATGCCGACCTGCATCCGGGAAACTTGATGTTGCTGGACAACATGGATATCGGCTTCCTCGACCTCGGCATGGTAGGGAGGCTCGACGATTCAACGCGCAAAACGTTGCTCTACTACTTCTATTCGGTCGTTATGACTGACGCCGAGAACGCTGCCCGTATCCTGTCGAATATGGCCATACGCGGACCCAGAAGCGATCCGGAGGGACTTCGGAGAGAACTGACTGACCTTAATCGGCGCTGGGTAAGCGCAACGCAACACCACCGCATGTCCATTGCCCAACTCATCCTCCAGTCCATCGGTCTCGCAGGCCGCTACCACGTCTACTACCCTGAAGAGATCATCCTCATGGTCAAGGCGCTGGTAACGGTGGAGGGCGTTGCCAAGATACTTGACCCAAGTATCGAGGTCATCGCGATCGCGCGCAACCATATCCGGCGCATCATACTGTACGAACTCAGTCCATCGACTATCTACAATCGTGCAGTAATCAGTGCGCCGGAATTCATGGATGTTATGATGCGCAGCCCGATGATCATTGCGCGTGAGCTTCAGCACATCGACCAGAGGAACCAGTCCGGAAGCCACTCGTCGCTCATTGGTATAAAGGAAACAATTATTGCCGGCTTCATGCTGCTCACGGCTGCGGTCATGGCTTCAGGCGGTATGTTTTGGCCATTCTGGACGATACTGCTCATCATCGCTCTGGTAGTAGGGATCCGGGGACTGAGCCGTTAGCAAGATAGCGGGGAAGCTTGCCTAACCGTCTGCCATTTCGTCGAACTGGGTCACCTACCGAACGCTGGTTCGATGTCGTGATACAGGGATTTTTCGGAAGGGGCCATTTTACGGAACAGAGTAATGCAGATCTATATCGCCGCCGTACTCACAATAGTCGCCGTGGTCATGGGTGTGCTCCAATTCTGGCCCAAGACGTCCATTAGCCAGGAGCAACCGTATCTATTCCCGTTAGTGACCATGCTCGTAATAGATGTCATTGCGCTCATGGCGCCGCAGCCCGTCAATATGCTGTACAAAGGCGCAATCTTCGTTGGGCTGTTAATCTCGACATTTGCAGTAGTCTTCTATCATCTTCGCAAGATGCCCGGATATGTCGCCATCGCGCACCTCTTCATTGTCTATTTCGTGTACTTCGTGGCGTTCTCATCGAGCAATCGGCTAGCCATTCCATCTCCAATCATCCTGCTAGTTGTCGCGTACGCAGTACTCGTCTTCTGGCTGGGACGCGATGAACTACGAGAGGCGCAGGGCGCATTCGCGGGATATATTGTGCTGATGTCATTAATGTTGTGGGCCGCTTCGGAAGTGTGGGTGCAGCATCAGGAGCTTTGGGCTACTGCCGCATTTGCCGGCGCCATCCTGCTGGTGGTCGGCAGTACCATCTTACTTGTAGACAAGACACGCCGGCCACTGCCCTGGTCAATCCTCGCTCTCGCAATCACGTTCTATGGCGGACAACTCTTGATTGCGTGGTCGATCTGGGGGTTTGGGGCTGGAACCACTTAATACGTTCAGTGAATAGTAGCCAGAGTTGTCGCCAGCTTATTACCGGCGCCAGAGGCGTCGTCCACTGTATTAGCGCAAGAATAGCAAGTAGACTACCGCAGCTTGAATCGCCGCCCCCAACCAGAGCGCCAGCACGAATTTCGGCTTTTTCACCTTATGCCTGGGATGCACATACATACCCATACCAGCGCCGATGAAGCCACCCAGAAGCGTGAGCAAAATCAAGTCAATCTCGGGGACGCGCATCCCCTCCTTGACGGCCTGACGCTTGTCGTACCGGTAGAACACAAACGCAACGACATTAACGACCAACAACCACAGCCAGTAGGCATTCCAGCCCAGCCATAGCCGCAGTAGTAGGGTAGCGCCCGCAGCTATTGCGAGCGCCACCACTCCATAGACGACCTTCGGTGAGTGCCTTTGTCCCGAGTGCGCAGACCGAACGCTGCTGCTCATATAGTGCGCTCCGCATTTGTGAATCTACTGCAATGCTCGCCTGACCACCGGGCCTAGCACCCAAAGCGCACCGCCGACCAACGAAGCAGGCGCCACGAGCGCGAAAACAAACCACACAACAATCCATACCCACTTGCTGCTCCCCGAGTCGGACGGCGTGAAGGTAGCCTCCTCACCCGCGAAGTCGTCATCGCTCAAAGTGACCAGCGTTCCCGCGATCTTGTCATGCCAGCCCTGGCGGCGCTTATCAAACCCGATCCACAGGAAACCGAGCGACAGTAACAAGGCACTAATAACATATCCAACGTAGCGCAAGAACGCCTTACCGTATCCGAGCCGAGTTCCATCGGTACGCACTACCTTGATACCTGTTAACCCCATACCGATGGTTTGTCCGGAACGACCCCACGAGACTGTGAAATATACCAAAGAGAAAATGAGGCCCGCGATGAGGATGATGGCCTGCATCCGCGCGTCGCTAGTGGGGCGAAACATGTCGATGAATATGCCCAAAAAACCTATCGCGAACGCAATGATGAAGGTCAGAAATGCAACGAGGAATCCATCGTATAATGCTGCCAGCAGACGTCGGTTGAATCCAATGACGGTCACATCGTTATCACCGAAGTCTTGGTAGGCAACGCTGGTGCCAGCTGAGTCGTTCACTTGCTACTCTCCTTACGTGGTTCGGTGCCCAAGAGATGGTCTCGGATTGAACAGTGAATAGCGGTCAGCAGCGCAGATAATAGTGGGCCGGGCGTCTACGCGGCACGGCTGAACAGAAAGGCTAATGTCTGAGCACGGCAACAGCCGCCGGCACTCACTTTCGTGGCAGATAGAAGACACCGGTGTGTTTGCGACCCGTATCGAACTATCCCTCGTCCTTCAGAGCGGCCTCGAGCTTGGCGCTCGTATCGGCGTCGACCGTTGTGCTGATCACCTTGGCCCTAAATGGTTTGAGCTCAGCGAGGAACGCCTGCTCATCCCGATCCTTGTCCGGAGTAGTCATTAGGAAGAGCGTTGAAGTCTCCGCGGGCATACCGTCGCTGACTTCGCGGATGAACTTGTCGCTGATCCCAAAATCCTTCATGGCGCCGGTGATCGCGCCCACGGTGGCGCCGACGACAAGACCCCCGATTGGCCCTCCCAACAGAAGCCCGGCCAGCAGACCGATACCGCCGCCGCCGAGTGACCACTTGCCGGCCTTCTTGACCGTCTGTTTGATCTCCACGTCATTGTTGCCCGAGCCACGCGTGACAACGACCGCGTCCTTGACCTTGAAATAGCCCTTCTCTTCCCACATGCTCACGTTGGTCAGCATGTTCTCTGCGCCGACCATGTCGTCGAACCCAAGCACGGTGACGTTTGTGACTTCCTCATTGTCCGCCATGGTTATTCTCCTATAGATGGCTAGGCGTCTCAGAACACTAATTACGCAATAATGGGAGAACTAAGCGCTGCAGGTTCCACATCCAGGAGGCAACCCCTTCGCTGCCTCCTGGATGTATGCGTCGGCGACTACTCTTCTACAGTCGTAAGCAAGAACCCATAAATCACCACTTTCCCGGTTTCCGCTGTACTCGTGCGAGTGCCTCCCATCGAGCTATAACTCTCGGCTGCGCCGGCCACCACAGGATTATCACCGGTAGGCGGCAACGGTGAGGTCAGCAGACCGGCAACCCCGGCAAGGTCGCTCAACATGA
>JBJYXA010000401.1:11425-12651 GCA_046259705.1 Caldilineaceae bacterium | reverse complement strand
GGCGGCAACGGTGAGGTCAGCAGACCGGCAACCCCGGCAAGGTCGCTCAACATGAACACCATGTCGCCAGAAGGAGACACAGTAGCAGTCCATGGTGAGTAGTAGCGCGGCGGAATGCCATCTTCCGGCGCCGTCATCATCGCCTGCATGCTCTCCATTTCGCTGAAGTTGTATACCGGCGTCATGTCGCCGGACGCGGCATCCACATAGTACAGCACTACCAGCGGGAGCTGCGACGTAGTACTTGTGACCAGAACGATGAACCCTTGGCTATCCCCCGCCCACTGTACTGCTCTTCCGAGTGGAGGAACACCTTGCCATTCCGGTATGGCCTCCATGTAATCCGCTGATTGCATGACCTGCGTCAATTCACCGGATGCCACATCCAACAGCCAGACGCCCGCCCTCGTGTCATCTGAGGTACTTTGGAACGCCTGCATAACCATCGCAACCGTGGACCCGTCGGGTGACAAGGACGAAGGACCGTCGAGGAAGAAGACCTCGATGTCCCACGTCATTAGCAGGCCCGCCAGTTGTTCGCTTACGTCCTGTACCAGTTCCGCTTCGCCTTCTCCACCGGCCAACTTCATAAGCTGGAACGAAATCGTCAGATCACCGGCCGGTACGCTGCGCCAGAAGTAGAGATCGCCCGTTGATTTGTCCCACATGGGCTGATAGTCGAGAAAATACGTTCCGGCTTCCGCGGCAACCCAACTACCCACGACGCCGTCGTCGGTCATGTTCGTCATCGTGCCGTCGGCCACGTCCATGATCCAGATGTCGCTCTCGTTTCCGAGCTGGATCGGGTTCTCAGTATATGCTACTCGAGTACTGTCAGGCGACCAGAAGAAGGCCGGCATGTATCCACGATAGGTATCGCGATCTACCTCATAGCAAGAAACGTTTGCGTCCGCAAATGTGTAGACACAGATGGACCCAGTAGTGTTCCAGAATCGACCCTCCGTAATCGCGTATACCAGCATGGTGCCGTCAGGAGAGATCGCAGTGAAAGCAGGGTTCCGTTGATTGAGGATATCCGGAATGGCGCGGGCAGATTCTACAGTAACCGTGCTGGTCCCGGTGGCCACAATTTCGCCTTCCGACGCTTCCTCACCTGGAACAGCCTCTTCTGCTGCCGTTTCACCTTCCGCAGCCTGCTCGCCCTCAGCGGCGGTTTCTTCTGCCGCCACCTCAGTGCCTTCCGGCGTTGCTTCAGCCTCGGCAAC
>JBJYXA010000401.1:0-11325 GCA_046259705.1 Caldilineaceae bacterium | reverse complement strand
CGCCGTCTCTTCTACCGGCGTCTCAGTGCCTTCCGCGGTTGCTTCAGCCTCGGCAACAGCTCCTTCTGCTGCCCCTTCGACGGTAGACTCGGCCTCGGCGACCGCTTCTTCTGTTGGAGCCTCCGTCGGCGCCTCCGTCGGCGCCGCTTCCGCCGCTGGTGCTTCTGTCGGTGCCGGAGTGGCAGTCGGTTCCTGTCCCCTGCCGCCACAACCTGCCAGCACTCCCAGCAATAGCAGCGACAAAGCGAGAAGTGTCAGTATTCTACGAAGCATTGACTCGATCCCTTTCTGCTTATAATTGATTCTCATCTCGTATCGGAACGGTCGCACATCGGCTAACGCTGTTTGCTGTGCTGTTCTTGCTGGCTCTTTGGCCACCATACCCAAGCGAGTGCCGCGATACCCGCCACCAGAATCGCGATGCCTGTCAGACGCCAAAGACCGCCCAACAAGAGGAGCCAAAGCGCCCCGGCCATTGGTACAAGGATTAATACTGTTAGCAGAATTTTGCTTTTCGTCTCGGTCTTCATTTGTAAACTGTGCTGACCTCCGTGACTACTTCAGATCTCAGGAAGTATACTGCATCGCCATGTAGGGATAAGGAACGATCGGCTGGCCGAATTTGTCGGTGTAGACACGAATGAAATTGGCCCCAAACAGCACGATCCATGCCGAGTAGTATACCCAAATAAGGAAAACAATCACCGAACTTGTAGCGCCGTATATGGACAAGAAAACACTCTTGCTAAGGTAATATACGATGAACCTGTTTCCAATCCAGAACAGAAGGGACGTGAGCGCAGCGCCTACCCAGACGTCCCGCCACCGCACCGTCGCCTGAGGTAGCATCTTGAACGTGAATGCGAACAGAAGCAAGTAGACCACTGGAGATGACCACACGCGAAAGAACGGCACCAGGTTATCCATCGCTTGTGCCGGACCGATCATCCATCGCACCGGTATCATTGCAAGAAGCGTGCTCAATGTCAGGGCCGCTACTACCAAATAGCCAACGCCGACTACGAGCCCGGCCGACATAAGGCGCGAACGTAGCATAGCTCGAAGGCTATGCCGTATCCTCTCCGGATTCGGGGCAATCCCCCACATTTCGTTGATCGACGTCTGTAATTGCGAGAACATGGCCGATCCGCCCCAGATTAGTAGCAGTACACTGATTCCAGCCGCTAGCCGACTGTGCGGCAGATCGTCTACATTTACGATCAAATCATGTACATACGCTGCCGCCGGCTCGCCTGCCTGCTTCTCGATGCCCGCAACAATTCGCCATTCGATATCCTCCTGGGCGTAGACCCCACCCGCAATAGAAACCGTCAGCGTGAGTAGTGGAGCCAATGAGAATATCGTGAAGAAGGCAAGCGCTGCCGCGTGAGACATGGCGCGGTGTCGATTCCAGCCAATCACGGCTTCCTGCAAAATAACAAGGAGGCCTTGAATCACCCTGACGGTACGTGCGACCATTGGCTTTTTGTTGTCCTGGACATGCGCCAGCGGACGGCGGATCAAGTACTTGCGCAGCGTATCACAGGGAACGAGTCTCGGCAAACGAACACCACAAACTCAGCCGGCTCCACATGCAGCGGGAAACGTAACGCCTCACACAGCCCGGAAACATGGAAATGAATCCGACTGGCCTGTGTGAGGCGTCGTTTGACCCAGAACTGCAGATGGTATCTTGAAATGCCGTGCGGAGACAAGTGGCTAGGACGCCGCACGGCTTCTCATGCCTATCGCAACTGGAAGGCGGCGATAATGGCCATAATGCCACCGGCAATCAAGAAGATGGCAATTACCCACGGAAGTGACAGCGCAGCCAACGCCGTATTCATGAGCAAAATTATACCAAAGATTATGCTCAAAACGCCCAGGACAATAGAGACCCATCCGGCACCCTGGAAGAACTGGATAATGCCAATGATACCGTAGACGATACCAAAGAAACCCATTACCCAGGTCACAGTTAGGCCAAACAAAACAGCGCTGAATATCGGTTGCCCCAAAAGGACTAGACCTGCCAGGATACCGATCACACCGGCGAACAGCTTCCATCCCCACTGGTGGCTGTCCAAGAAGATACTGACAATCTTGAAGATACCATCAATAAGCCAGTAAATTGCCAGGACCTGCACCATGATTGCAAACGTCTTGGCCGGCTGCATGATGAGAAACACTCCCAACACGACGGCCAAGATGCCTTCGACGAGAACGAGCCACCAAGGTACCCCTCTCACAGGTGGTTGTTCGACTGCTGCTGTCATGAGTTCACTCCTTACTGAATGAAATGGTCGATTGCGATAGAGTAGATTGCGCTGTGAGTTGCTACGTCGGCCGAACAAACGACGTAGATCATGGCTGCCGCCGGCAGTTATAATAGTACATTTCTCTCTGGATGACAAGATGGCTTGCAAGCCGAACCACCCAATTCCAGAACTTTCTGCAAGCCGCTTTTGGACCCGCCAACACAGCCACAGGCACGTACCGGCCTGATGATGATAAGGAATCTGTGCCGGCGGCAGCGTCCCTCTTCTATTCGTTCATGGTAGGAAAGGATTGTCCATAGTAGGCTTCGGTTTCTTACTGAGGTTACTTTGGTATAATAGGAGTGTCTGTAAATCCGGTGGGATGGGTTAGCCTTCTTAGTCAAGCCCTATAGCTGCGGCCGAACTTGAATGCGTTTGGGCGCTCGCGATCGCTAGCCCGCGGCATTGTCACTGCGGCCGCACGTTGGCACTTCCGCCTCCGTGAGGGACGGCCCATAGTGACTGCCAATCGCATATCCAGAGTTATGGCGTACGTGACTGACAGGTAGATATATGCAAATGGAAGCGCTGTCGGCTGTCGCGCAGGCGATTCGCCAGGCAATGAAACTAAATCCGGAAGTGTTCGTCGACATCGCCCAGTCGACAAACGGCCTTTATCTCGCCCTGACCGTGGTGGCGCTAGCCGGCATCTCGGAGACGATCGGTCAGAGCTTGATCCTTTTTGTAAATCGTTTGCGACCACGACGTTTTGTGCCGGCGGTGCTCATCGGCGTTATCAGCTACATAATAGGCTATCTACTCTGGACAACCAGCGTATTCATTGTCGTCCGTTACATCTTCCAAGTCCCGGCTGCGTGGGTGACTATCGCCTCAGTTGTCGGTTTGGCCTACGCACCTCAGGTACTGGCATTCTTTGAGCTAACCCCCTATTTTGGGAACGCATTCGGAATCCTATTATCCTTGTGGACCATGGTGGCCGTCATCGTTGCCATCGTCGCCGGACTGGGACTGCCGCTTGGCCAGGCTGTGTTCGCCGCCAGCCTTGGCTGGTTGCTCTTGCAAGTAGTTAGACGTACTGTGGGAATTCCGGTCAACAGTGCGTGGAAATGGTTCCGTACGCACGCTATAGGTAACCGGCTGCAATATGCGCCGGACGACCTACCGAAGTTGCGCCGGCATGCGGCTTCGTGGTTCAAACAGGACTACGGAGCGCCTGTGGGCAATTCCCACCGGGATGATAAAGCCACATAGCAGGCAGACGCGTGTTCATCCGGCGCCGGCAGAGTCGATAGCGGCGTGGGCACAAAAACAGGAGTAGCTCGAGCACATGATATCTATTGCGGGCAATGTGCTGACATATGTTGGTATTGTCATTGTCGGCTTCCTCGTTTGGGCCGCCCTATCGCCTTTCGAAGTGATGGGGTGGTGGGCCGGCTGGTTTGGCGATACCCTATATCGTGAGGATATTCCTTCAGAGGATGGGCTCGTTCGCGCCGTACGCCCCCAAACAGACAGCTATGTCGTTTTCATGTCAGGAATCGGACGCGTCTCCAGTGAGACGTTGAGTTATCGTGAACGGGACTTCCTGCGACGGCTGGCCCTAGCCATGCCGCGAACTGTCATTATCGACGACGTTTTTCCGTACTCCGTAAACGGCGTTCCGCTAACGGGTCAACCATTCTTTGCCAGACTATGGCGGATGGCGTTGCGAAGCAAATTGCATGGCCCCAAGCTCGTCGGGTACCTCATTAATATCCGTAACCTCTGGCAGGTCATGATTTCCGCCGACAAACGCTACGGCCCAATGTTCAATCAGGCTGCGGCGGAGGTGATCCTGGATGGATTGATGCGGTACGACTACGATCCGGAAGGCAACGCGCCGATATATCTTGTGGGTTCGAGCGGAGCGATGCAGATAGCCGCTGGTGCAGCAGGCTATCTGGCGGAATCGATTGCGGGACCGATTGTCCTAATTTCGCTGGGCGGTATATTTTCCAGCGATCCAAGTCTGCTAGCCGTGCAACATATATATCATCTCCAAGGCTCCAGGGATGGAGCACAGAAGCTCAATTACCTCGCGCCTGGCAAGTGGTCCATATTCGCCTCGTCAGAGTGGAATCGCATGCGCCGTCAGGGACGCGTCACCGCGATCAACATGGGCCCCATGTCTCACCTGGGTCGCGGAAGTTATTTGGACGCCACCAGCGAATTGCCCGACGGCACACCGTACGTCGAGCGAACCGTTGACGTAATTCAAGACATTGTCCAGCGCTCCATGTACGGTGCGACCGCAGAACCAACACGGTCTGAACAGGCGGAGATCGTACCGTCGCACACTTGACAGGGTAGGTTGGCCGACTATACTAAAGTAGTCAAAAGAATATATCAGAAAATCCTTCGGGGCAGGGTGAGGGGAGGTGGCTAGCGGATAGACCCGCTTCATTGACTCAATTCCCGACCGGCGGTAGGTCGGTCTGTCGTGCCTAGGCAAGATAGGTTGGCGAGCCCGCGAGCCGGCAGCTAGGTAACAGCATCGCCGGCAGGAGTTCGGTGAGCGATACTTCGCAAGTCCGACGCCGACGGTACAGTCCGGCTGAGAGAAGGAATAGCTTATTGTCGGCCGTGCTCGCGAGTCGCGAGCTTCGCGACCGACCAGTTAATTTGTCCCGGATGCACTTGCTGCTCCGGGTTTTATATTTATAGGTAAGCGTGCCACGAAGAGCCCAGCTTACCGGCATATGCTCAGGAGCAATCGGCGGCCCCAAATGCAAGATCGTTTGACCCTGCAACAATATCAAGATCGTGGCATCTCTTTCGCTGAAAGAGTGCCGAGGGTGGCCCAACACCTATTGCCGCTTATCGTAATACTCATTGGCCTAAGCCTGTGGGAGGGGATCGTGCGCTGGCGTGGTTACCCACCCTTCATTCTGCCTGGCCCTCTTCTGGTATGGGCCAAGTTTCTGACCGTGGCAGCCGATGGAACCCTAGCGCGTCACACGGCCTTCACGCTGATCGAAATAGGTCTTGGCCTGACACTCGGACTAGCGCTTGCGCTGGTCGCTGGTTATTTCCTGGGCAAGAACCAGACGCTTGAGCGCATCCTTTCGCCCTATATCGTAACGAGTCAAAGCGTCCCCATCGTCGCCATCGCTCCCTTACTGATCATTTGGTTCGGCAGCGGCATGACAAGCAAAGTCCTGGTTGTCGCGCTCATCACGTTCTTCCCAACTTTGGTCAGCACAATCGTCGGTATACGCAGCGTTGATGCGGACCTACGAGACCTAATGCGCAGTCTACGCGCCAGTCGTTGGCAAATGTTTCGCCTGCTGGAGTTACCGTCGGCGATGCCGGTGATCTTCGGCGGGCTAAAGCTTAGCGTGATCCTTGCCGTCGTTGGCGCTGTCGTCGGTGAGTTCGTCGGTGCAGATGTGGGACTTGGTTTCTTGATCAACCTAGCCCGTGGCATCCTAGACACGCCGCTGATGTTTGTAGCGGTGTTCACCTTGATTCTCATCGCACAGCTCCTCTACCTGTCAGTGGCCGTGATCGAGCATCAGAGTCTCCGCTGGCAGCGTTGAACCCATAACGCGCAACCTTACATGCTGAATAAAAGAAAGATCGCGGGCCCCAAATGACCAGCCTTCCACAAAGATCCTCAACTGCGGCAATGGCCGCTGCTATTGTCGTCGTTGTTTTGGCCCTCACTGCGTGTGCTGCGGTTCCGACCCTCACGCCGTCTACGCAATCGACGTCTACCGAGCTGCCCGATCAGATGGATCTGGCGCAGATCACGCTCGGCGTCGGGTTTGTACCCAGTGTGCAGTTCGCACCCCTGTACGTTGGGATTGACAAGGGTTTCTTTGAGGACGCAGGCCTCGATGTCAAGTTGGAATATGGCTACGAGAACGATTATCTCAAGCTAGTCGGAACCGACCAGACCCAATTCATGATCGGTAGCGGCGACCAGGTGGTCATCGGTCGCGCCCAGGGATTGCCGGTGCGCTATGTCATGAAGTGGTTCACGAAGTTTCCTGTCGTCGTTATGGCGCTAGCTGATGCGGGCATCGTTGAGCCGGCCGACCTGAAGGGGAAACGTATCGGCATCCCCGGTCCATTTGGCGCTTCGTATGTCGCCTTTCGCGGTATTTTGGAGGCGGGCGGCCTGGATGAAAGCGATGTTTCCATGGAAAGCATAGGGTTCACGCAGGTGGCCGCACTCGTGGATGGGACCGTGGATGCAGCCGTTGACTATGCGGCCAACGGCCCTGTCGTATTGTCGGCCGAAGGTGTGCAGACGGACCAGATCGTGCTTGACAACTATTTGACCATTCCGGCCAATGGACTTGTAACGAACGACCGGACGATTGAGGAGCGGCCGGAACTGGTTGCTGCCATGGTCGCAGCGGTTCTGCGCTCTATACAGTACACCTTGGAACACCCGGACGAGGCCTTCGACATTGCCCTGAAACACGTTCCGGAAGCCGGCGGGGACAACAGCGAGATCAATCGCGCTGTGTTCGACAGCTCTTTAGATTTCTGGCGTCCGCAGGATGGCGATGCGCTCGGCACGTCCACGCTGGAGGAATGGGAGACGGCCAGTGACTTCATGCGCCGCATCGGTCTTGTCAGCGATCCAGTAGACGCAGCCGAACTGTTCACAAACGAGTTTGTTCCATGAGTGGAGCAGTGCGGGATAGATTTGCAGAGCGAAGCGTAAGGCCCAGCACCCTTTTGAGCGTCAGCGGAGTCACTAAGGCGTTCGTTGATGGACCTGTGCCAATTCGCGCTCTGCAAACCGTCACTTTCGATATCGCAGCCGGTGAATTCGTATGCCTATTGGGACCGAGCGGGAGCGGTAAGAGCACGCTGCTACGCATAGTCGGTGGGTTGATCCAGCCCGACGAAGGTGAAATACATTTCGACGGCAAGCGTCTGACTGAACCGCAGACGGACATCGGGTTCGTGTTCCAGTCGACGAACCTCATGCCTTGGCGCACCGTTCTACAAAATGTGCTGCTGCCCATCGAGGTTCAGAACGGGCGCACGGCCACTAGCGACACGGAGCGGGCCGTTGATCTGCTAAAGGTGCTTGGTCTCGGCGGTTTTGAATCCGTGTACCCAAAGCACCTTTCAGGCGGAATGGCGCAACGCGTCGTTCTAGCGCGGACGTTGATTCAGCATCCGCAGATGCTGCTCATGGATGAACCGTTTGGCGCCCTGGACGCGCTGACTAGAGAGCGAATGAATCTGGAACTGCTACGCGTACAAGCGATGCAGCAGATGACCGTATTCATGGTCACGCACAGCATCCCGGAAGCAGTCTTTCTCTCGGACCGCATTCTCGTGCTGAGCGAACGGCCTGGGCGTCTCATAGCCGATGTTTCCATTCCCTTGCCACGACCACGAACCATCGAGCTGACAGGTTCTGCCGAGTACGGTGCGCTCACCATGCGCATGCGCGGTTTGGTTGGCAACGTGGTCGAAGCCGAACCTATCGCCTGGGAAGGCTGACAGCCCCCTCTTGCCGATACAATTGCGCGCTGCCGACGGCCTCGTCTGATTGACGAGCCATTGGGCATGTGATAGCGTACTCCAAATTGGCGATGCGCCGATCGGTCGTCTAGACGGCCGATCTACGGAAACAATCCGAAGGACTTCAGGAATATTAGGCCATGACAGAGGATCTCAAACCCGCACGTGTGCGGTTTGCCCCCAGCCCGACCGGATATCTTCACCTAGGAAGCTTGCGTACTGCCTTGTTCGATTGGCTGTTCGCACGCCATACCGGTGGTCAGTTCATTCTGCGCATCGAAGATACGGACCAGAAGCGCTACAACCCCGAGAGCCTGCAGGACATGATGAGCGGCCTTCGCTGGCTGGGACTCAATTGGGATGAAGGCCCGGACATCGGCGGCCCGTATGGCCCCTATGTGCAGACGGAGCGCAAAGAGATCTACCAGGAGCAGGTAGAAAAACTGCTCGAGAGTGGCCAGGCCTACCGCTGTTATTGCACGCAGGAAGAACTCGAAGAGATGCGAGAAGCTCAGCGCCAGCGGGGTGAGCAACAGGGGTACGATAGACGCTGCCGCAACCTGACTGCGGAGGAGCGCGCCCAGCGCGAAGCTGAGGGCAGAAGCTACGTCGTGCGCCTTGCGACCCCGCTTGAAGGGGTCACCGTGGTCCACGATCTCGTCCGTGGCGATATCGAGATCGAAAACAGCAGTCTGCGCGATCCGATCATCATGAAAGCTGATGGTTTACCCACCTATCATTTCGCCGTGGTCGTGGACGACCACCTGATGCACATTACCCACATTATTCGCGGCGACGAGTGGATTTCCTCCGCGCCTCTGCATAAATTGCTCTACGCGGCTTTTGGATGGGAAATGCCGAAGTTGGTGCACATGTCGCTGATCCTAGATCCAAGCGGCAAAGGCAAGATGAGCAAGCGTAAGAAGGTCGTGGATGGCAAGGAGTACCTTGCCTTGGTGCGTGAGTTCATCGCCGCCGGCTATCTTCCCGACGCCATGTTCAATTTCCTCACCAACATAGGCTGGAACTACGATCCCGAGCAAGAGGTATTCACGCGCGAGCAGGCCATCGAGCGATTTGACGTGGCAGACCTCACGCCGGCGCCGGCTGTCTTGCCCTATGCCAAGCTGGAATGGCTAAACGGAGTCTATATCCGTGAGATGGACCCCGCGGACCTACAGAAGCATCTGGCGCCGTTCTTGGCAAAACAACTCGGCCTGGATGAAGACGAGCTGCTGAAAAGCGAGCGTCTGGCCAAATTGATACCGCTTATCCAGGAGCGAATCAAGGTGCTCACCGACGCGGCCGAAAAAGTAGATTGGGCTTTCGTGAACGCCGACCAAATTACCTATCCGGATCCCAGTCTTCTCTTGGGCAAGAAGCTGGACGCAGCGCAGAGTCTCGCTGTGCTCCGTGAAGGGCGCGAGATACTTGCCGGCGTTCCAGACTTCACGCCGGCGGAGCTGGAGCCCGCGTTCCGCCAGGCAGCGGACGAAAGCCAGATCAAAGTGGGTAGCTACCTCGGTCCCTTCCGCGTGGCCATTACGGGCAAGACCGTGGCGCCGCCGCTCTTTGAAAGCATGGAAGTGCTAGGTCGAGACGAGACCTTAACTCGTGTGGACAACGCTATCCGCGCGCTAGAAGCAAGTATATCGTAGACACGCTGCGTCCATGCTAAATAACTCACGCAAAGCCGCCAAGGTGCGAAGAAAATCCTGTCTGTGAGTGGATGGAGCATTGAGTGCGACCACAGGTCAGCGTGTAGTTTCTTAGCGTCTTGGCCGTTTTCGTGATAGCTTTCCTTTTTCCGCTCCACGCGCTACCGGCTCTACCGCCCCGGTCCGGTCACGTACTGCCCGGGCAGGGCGCCCGTGTGCTCCCCTTCAGCAAGGACGCGCTTTCCATTCACCCATACATCGCGTACACCGACCGATAGCTGGTGCGGTTCGGCGAAGGTAGCGCGATCCGAAATCGTCTCCGGATCAAAGACGACTACATCCGCCTGCATCCTCTCGCGAAGCAGGCCACGGTCGTGCAGTCCAAGGCGTCCGGCCACCGCGGAACTCATCATGCGCACGGCTTCTTCCAACGGGAGCACTGCCTCGTCGCGAACATACTTTCCCAGCACGCGCGGATATGTTCCGTAGCTGCGCGGGTGTGTCGGCCCATATTTCCGTCCCCACTCCGGATCGTAGCCGCCGGCGTCCGTCGAGATCTTGTTCCAAGACAATCGCAGCTTGCGACGCACGTTCGCCTCGTCCATCAGGAAATACACGGTGGAAATACGCTGCCCCTCTGAAAGCAGCAGATCGATCGTTGTGTCGATCCACTCCTGACCGCGTTTGCGTGATATTTCTGCAAGCGACATCCCGATATACTCGGCGTTCTCCTCTTGGTACAGCCCAATGGGCATCACGCTCTCGGGTCCGGCTAGGTCAGCCATCGCTTCCCAGCCGCCGCTTGGTTGTAGCGCTTCCGCTCGAATTCTGGCGCGCATTTCGGTATTCTTCAGGTTCTCGTACAGCCCTTCATCGGCGTCAGCCCAAGGTGGCAACACGGAGGAAAGTCCCGTTCCAGCTCCCGTGTACGGATACATATCTGACGTAATGTCGAGTCCCCCGGCGCGCGCTCGCTCGATCCGCGCTATGGCCTCCTCCAATTTGCTCCAGTTGCGCTTTCCTGCTGCTTTCAAGTGATAAATCTCCACGGGCACGCCGGCCTGTCGACCCACATGAATTGCTTCGTCGAGCGCCTCCAACAGTTCGTCCGCTTCTGAGCGCAGGTGGGTTATGTAAATCCCACCCGCGCCGCTGATCTGTTTGCAAATCTCTACGATTTCATCAGTGTCAGCGTAGGCGCTGGGTGGATAAATGAGGGCATACGATATACCGAAGGCGCCGTCGCCCATGGCGTCCGCCACTATTCGTTTCATCGTCGCCATCTCGTCGCCGTTCGGCCGGCCAAGCGCCATGCCCATGGCAGTTTCGCGCATCGTATCCCCGCCCAGAAATGAACCGATATTGGGCGACACACCGCTTTCAAGCATTGATTCCGGCCAATCTCGGAAGCGAGTCCACGTCTGCATGCGCTCCACCCAATCGGGAATGGCGGCCGTCAACGGCTGGCGTTTGACATCGGCAATATCCAACTTGCCGCCAAACGGAGCGGGTGTCCAACCCTCGCCCATTACTTCAGTGGTGACTCCCTGCGTGATCTTGCCCAGACACCGTCCATCCACCATCAGGGGCAAGATGGCGTGACTCAGGATGTCGATGAAGCCAGGGCACGCGACCAGGCCGGAGCCGTCGACCACGTCGGCGACGTTCTCGTGTGGAATGGAATTCGGAGGTGCGATGGCGGCGATTTGCTGTCCGCGCAGTGCCAGGTCGCCGTAGAACCAGGGGTTGCCCGTTCCATCCACAATGCGGGCGCCGTGAATCAAGACATCGTATTCAGACATAGATAGCCTGCTTCTGTTGGTGGCGGTTCAATTACGTTCGTGCGGATCCAGCGC
>JBJYXA010000400.1:0-2514 GCA_046259705.1 Caldilineaceae bacterium | reverse complement strand
TGCGCCCGGACCTGCTTCGACAGCTCGTGCATTCGCGCGAAACGAGGCCCGCAACCCGTCCGAGCACTCGGGGAGCATCATGACGCCGTCGGTGATCAGGTGCCGCCGCGACGATCCATCTGTTGCAGCGCCCGGTGGCGGCAGTCCTCCAGGCAGACGAAAAAAGCAGTTCAGCGCCGTACCCAGGTGACTCCCGCGTCTATCGCGAACGCCTGCGCGGCGCTCCGTTGGTCCCACCAACCTTTCCCCCTTTCATTTCCGTCTTGTCGTCGCCCTTGAGGAAGAACTTCATCGCCTTTTATTCCCCAAGAATTTGAGCAGCGTCACGCTCGATCAGTTGGCAATGCCGCCGCGAGATCATTACCAAAAATCGTGTGTTGACCTCCCTCAGCTCACGTAGCACTGCTTCGCTGCGCCCAACATCCCTTTGCTCCACCGCCCGCTGGAGCTCAAGCCGCGTCATGTTCCAGTTTTCGATCATCGAGGTCGCGATGGCACGATCGTCGTCGTTGTCACCGAACACACTCTTGACAATTGCGGCATCGAGGTGATGGAAGTCACGCCCCTCCTGCTCGACGCTGAGCAAAACACTCCATAAGGTGCTGAATGCCTTGTCTTCCCCTACTTGAGATACGTGCCGCTCCATTTGACCTTGAAACCGATCGAGAAACTCCATGCGAAAACGCGTTGCGACACGCAACACGTTGAATGCGGGCCCGCCGACGACTGCTGGCATATACTCCGGGATAAGCTCGATTGCGATCCGCATCACCCGCGTCTCTGACACTTCCAGATGCGTTATCATTGCACGAAAATTCTTGGCGATATCGACGCCGCGGAACGTTGAGCGGGTAGGATAAGCAATCTTGTTGCCCAAGGCACGGCGGTACTGGTCATTCAGTTCGTCCTTCCAGCCCTGATCCAACAGACCCGAGGTAGCCCCGAACCAGTCGTTGGGCTTCGTCGCCAAGCCAAATATTGCGAGGGTGGGGGCAGTGATCTCCTCCACTCTGCAAGTCTCCGGAATTTTTCCATCGAAGGCGTCTCCGGGTTCCTCGTCTCCGCTCGGCACCCCGAGAACAAGGCGGTAAGTGGGCTGGATTACTGTGGCCGCTGCATCCCGGAACGCCCGGCGAATATCCTGCGCTCGCTGCCTCAGCTCCGATTGCGAGATGGTCGGCCTAAGTACGGGTTCAGTGCCAGTAATCAGCGTGGTGGTATAGAATTCCCGCAGGAACGCAATAAGTTCATCTCGTCCCTCTTCGTCCGCCGCTGGATCGTCTAAGTTGACTTTTACGCCTTGGATGTGGCAGAGGGGCTCCGGACGGTAATTCCCGGAGTACAGGTAAACAACGTCCCGATGATCGTTCCGGTCAAGAGAAGTAAAGAGCCCAACTTCATACAGGGGCCAATCCCATTCTTTAGCCGGAGACGTGAATAACAGCAATAGAACATCCGCCTGAAAAAGCTCCTCTTCTATTGCTTCGCGCCAGTCGATTCCCACGCTGCCTCCCGTCACATAGCAGCGTAGTTGTTGGCAGTCACGTTGGAGCGTGGTGGAAACACAATGAGCTAGCTCCTTGTCCTCTTCTTTGTGGCTAACAAACACCCTTGTAAAATTGTCTCTCCGGGGAGTTCTCCTGGTCATTTTATCCCTCTAGTACGCAGTTGGATGAGAACGGTACCGCAGAACCTGTCTTGAGGATGACTGAACTGCGGAATTATCGAGATCGATAAACGCAGCTTCGGCTTGGTTTGGATTTGCCGGAGCGACTGAGTTGTTCACTAGGTCGCGTAAAGATTAGACAGTGCCCCAGAATGCTGCTTACCGATTACATTGTCAACGGGACGGGGCATCAATACTGGTTCTAACGTGGTCGTACTTCGAATAAACGCTTAGTCTGAAGGCTTGGGGAAATACGGCCCCCGCACAATTGCCGTTTTCCACTCGCCTCCCGACATCGCCGATACTTGGGGTAAGCAGTCGGTCGGCGAGTTTTTGCAGGATGGCATTCTGAAGACGATCAGCGCTGAGCGACTATCCGGGTTCACCGCCTACGACACCTTTCCACCGAAACCAACTGGATCAGTAACCTCAATGATGGCGTTGGCCGGGACGACACCCGAAACGCCCCTCTGGCCGAAGGCGAGCCCAGGCTGCACCCACAGCAACCGTCGGCCAGCGCTGCGCATGCCCAGCACCCCCGTATTCCAGCCCGGCATCAGCTTTCGGCGCCGACGACGACGGAGAACGGTGCGCCATATTCTAGCCTATTATAGACCTTCCTGCCCTGCTGACCGTTTTCGGCGAGCCGGCGAAGGAAATGCATGACCTCCACGTCGCCTTCTTATTTCGTGCTAGCCCTCGCTGGGCTGTAACTCTGTCAGCTTCACCGGGTGCGGCCTTGGGAAGATGTCATTAATAGACGCATCGGGCACCGAACTGATCAATCTTCTGCCAGAACTGCGCCCAGCGCCCGACGGTGTTGGTCAGCGCCCGCAGGCTGAGCACGA
>JBJYXA010000399.1:0-2185 GCA_046259705.1 Caldilineaceae bacterium | reverse complement strand
ATGATCACTTCCGAGGACGTGGTGCTGGTGCTCTCCAACTCCGGTGAGACGGACGAGGTCAAGCAGCTGCTTCCGCTGATCAAGCGCCTGGGCGTGGACATCATCGCCCTGACCGGCAACCCGGGGTCCTATCTGGGCCGCTACGCGGACGTGCACATCGACGTGGGCGTCCGGGAGGAAGCGTGCCCGCTCGGGCTGGCGCCCACCTCCAGCACCACCGCGGCGCTGGTGATGGGGGACGCGCTGGCGGTGGCGCTGCTGCAGACCCGGGGGTTCACGCAGGAGGATTTCGCCCGCTCCCACCCTGCCGGCCAGCTGGGGCGCCGCCTCGTGATCCGCATCGAGGACATCATGCACACCGGCGACGCCATGCCGCGCGTCTCCGGCACGGCGACCGTGTCCGAGGCCATCGTCGAAATGACGCACAAGCGGCTGGGCATGACGGCCGTCATGGACGGCAGCGACGCCGTGATCGGGGTGTTCACGGACGGCGACCTGCGGCGTGCGCTGGAAAAGGGCGTCGACCCGCACGCCACGCCGGTGGCCGAGGTGATGACCGCGGACGCGGTGAGCAAGACCTACGGCGGCGTCAAGTATGAGCGGAAATCGTCGGGTCTGTTCCAGGGCCACTTCGCCAACCAAGGCACCGTCATCAATATCGGCGGCGAGGAATACGTTGAATACCGCGTCTTGACAAAGCCGTCGTTTTTCTAGGTGGCACAGGGTACATGTGAGAAGGAGCAGTACGGTACCGGTGCTGAGCATTTTGTTGCGATGGCTCTCTGGTAGTTCGCATGGTACCCACTACATCTAGTGGTATGGTATAATCAGCGAAAAGACCAGGAGGATATGCCATGTTGAGTTTTACGGGTCCCAAGTCACGCGACATGATTTCAATCCCTTTGGGTATTCCAGATGTTGATGTACTCAAAGTAGAGCAGGACGAACGGGGTGACTACATCGTCACCGTCGAAAGCACGCAGGTTGGCACCATCTGTCAGCGTTGTGGACGCAAGATCACGAAATCCAACGGACAGGGGCGGTGGATTCAGTTGCGACACTTGCCGATCTTGGGTCACCGTGTGTACATCCGCCTACGGCCCAAACAATACAAATGTCCTGACTGTGATGACAAGATCACAACGCAGACATTGGATTGGTACGAGACCAAGAGTCCACACACCAAAGCGTATGACCAGCATCTGATGTTGCAGTTGGTCAGCAGCACGGTAGAGGATGTCAGCCGCAAAGAAGACGTAGGCTACGATGCCGTCGAGGGAGCCATCGAGCGTTGCCTGCACGTCACCGTGAACTGGGACGAGTTCAATGAACTTCATGTCATCGGTATCGATGAGGTGGCATTGACCAAAGGCCGGAAGGATTTCATTGCCATCATAACCACTCAGCAAGCTGACGGTCATGTGGCGGTTCTGGCCGTTTTGCCAGACCGCAAAAAGGAAACCGTCAGGCAGTTTCTGGAGACCATTCCCCGACGCTTGTGGCCAACGCTGGAAACGGCCTGCACAGATATGTGGGAGGGGTACACCAATGCGGTGAAGGAATTCGCCGCAGCCCATCCTGAAGTCTCTATCGAGGTGGTGGTGGATCGTTACCATGTAGCCAAGAACTACCGTGAGAGCGTTGATACCGTGCGCAAACAAGAACGCCGCCGTCTCCAAAAGATAGTGCCAGAAACCGAATACGAAGAGACCGTCAAAGGCATGATGTGGATTATCCGTAAGAACAACCGGGACCTGACCGCTGACGAACGGGAAAGGCTCCGTCGCTTGTTCGAGCATTCGCCCAAACTGAAGTTGGCCTACACCTTCCGTGAGGAGCTCACGGCCATCTTCGAGATGCCGTTGACCATAGAGGAAGCCAAGAAGCGATTGCTCAAGTGGGCAGACAAAGTCCGCCGCAGTGGGCTGACCTGCTTTGACACATTCCTGACCACGCTCAGGAACTGGCTGGATGAAATCGTCAACTACTTTGCGAACCGGCTCAGTAGTGGTTTCGTAGAGGGTTTGAACAACAAGGTCAAAACCATTAAGCGGCGCTGCTATGGTATCCTTCGGGTCACGACTCTGTTCCAACGCCTTTACCTCGACCTTGAAGGCTATCGTCGCTTCGCCTAGTCGGGGTACCACTATATATGGCCCCTACCATGCGAAATCCCAAAGAGCCA
>JBJYXA010000398.1:0-3047 GCA_046259705.1 Caldilineaceae bacterium | reverse complement strand
TGATTTCCAAACTGGAGGATGGCGGCGGGCAGATCGTCGGTCATCATCGTGAAGTTGCCCTGACATAGACAGATGCCGTTGACATCGCTGGGCACGAGGTCTACGAGGCGCTGGTAATTGTCGATACTACGCATGATGCGCCCCATGCCCCGGATCGGCGACAGCGGCGGGTCGTCGGGATGCATGGCCAGCTTGACGCCAGCCTTCTCCGCCACAGGTACGATGATCTTCAGGAAGCTCTCAAGGTTCTCCCAGAGTTGCTCCTCGGTTACTACGCCGTATTCAGTCAGCGGCGCGCCCTTCATCAGTTCGTTGTCGAAACCGGTCGCCAGCGCGCCACCACGCGCGGGGGCCGTCGTCGTCGTTCGCATCCAGTTAAGGACCGGCATCCACTCATAACACCAGACTGGGATGCCCAACGCGCCCATGTTGGTGATCATGTCGACCACGTATTCGATCTCTTCGTCTTTGCCGGGCAGCCCCAGCTTGATCTTGTTCATGGGCGGGCGGCTTTCGATGACACCTAGCTCGAAACCGCCGTCCTCATAGGCAGTCTTCATGCGCGTAAGCGCCATGTAGCCCCATGGCAGGTCATCTTTCGTTTTCGCCGTCTCCATCAGACGGAAATCCATGGACCCGACGACATGGGTGACACCGCACTGCTTAACCATCTTCCACAGAGGAGTTGGATACGGAGGCAATACTTCGGCGATCTGAATCATTTTGGTTGCTTTTCTTTCACTGAACATGGAAAGAACGCACGCGAGGCATGCGTACTGAGATGGGATTGACCCCGGGGTCCCCGTCAAAAACCAGCCCGAGAAATGCCCGTTGTCTATGAGCTAGATTCTACGACAGGTTCAGGATATAGTCGAACAAAGAGGCGTTCGCCACGGCGGCCTACGAGGAACAGAGGCGCCATCCTTTCGCCGAGTACATTGACTACGCCGGCCACGGCAAGGGCAAATGCCAACACGATCGCGGCAACAACAATTGTGAACGAGGCAGCGCCGAGCGTTGGCCCCGCCATGGGTACCCAGGCAATTGCCCAGGATACCACCAGCCAAAGCACGGGGAGGAACACGGCCAGCATCGTCACCATGAGCCCCTGGCATGCATGATACAACGCAAAGACGTTCTTGCGGTCAAATAGCAGCGCCAAGGCAGGTCCCACGATGGGAATCACATAGGCAAGAACGGCAAGGGAACGGTTCGGCTTCTGTGTCATCATTCTTTCCCGATCCCGGCCAGCGACAGTTCGTCGGCAAAGTGACAGCTCACAAGATGGTTCGGCTCGACTTCATTCAGTTGCGGCTCGTCATGGCTACATATCTCTTTGGCGTAGCGACAGCGAGGGTGAAATACACACCCGGATGGCGGATTGACCGGACTCGGGACATCACCTTCCAGAATGATGCGATCGAGATGGATGTCCGGGTCTGCAGGCGGGACGGCGGAGACCAACGCCTCTGTGTATGGATGCATCGGGTGACGGAGCAACAATTCCGATTCGGCCAGTTCGACTATCTTGCCGACATACATCACGGCAATGCGGTCGGAGACATGTTCCACGACGGACAGGTCATGGGCGATGAAGATGAGCGTAAGCCCGAGTTGTTCCTTCAATTCCTGAAGCAGGTTGAGCACTTGCGCCTGCACAGAGACGTCTAGCGCGGACACCGGTTCATCGGCGATGATGAGACGCGGGCTGAGCGCGAGCGTCCTTGCCAGGCCGATGCGCTGGCGCTGACCACCGGAAAACTCGTGCGGGTACCGGCTCATGTAGTTTGGATCTAGGCCAACGCTGCGCATCAACTCGGCGACGCGCTCTTCGAGCACCTTACCGCGCGCCTCGTGATGGATAACTAGGGGCTCGCCAATCAGATCCTTGACCGTCAGACGCGGGTTCAATGAGCTGAAGGGGTCCTGGAAGATCATGCGCATCTCGCGGCGCAGTTCCTTCATCTCCCGTTTGTTGAGGTCCACCACGTTGACGCGGTCACCGTCTTCGCGCCGAAACCAGATCTCGCCCGCAGTGGGTTCATACAGACGCAGAATGGTGCGACCAGTCGTGGTCTTGCCACATCCGCTCTCGCCGACTAAGCCGAGCACCTCCTGATCCAGCAGCGAAAAACTGACGCCGTCGACTGCCTTTACATAGCCTGCGACGTGCTGCCAGAATCCTTTGTAGATAGGAAAATACTGCTGCAAGCCTTTGACTTCTAATATGTACTGGCGTTCGTTCACCGTCTCGTGTTCATTCCACTCAAAATCGACGGGACCGTCACCAACCGGCTGTGCAGGCTGCTTGTCATGTGCCATGATCACCGCCAGCGTCACGACATACGTTCGACATGCTTAGTCTTGCCCCACTGCTTCATCGGCCCGAACCTCGAGTACGTTCTGTTCCATCAGGATGTCAGGATCGTTCCAACCCTTCTGTTCGGCGAGTGCCTGGAATGTACGCCTGAAGATCAGTCGTACGTCGACTGCTCCGCTTTCCACGCCTTGGGCATCGAAGAGGTAGTGCGTCTCATCTGTCGCCTTAGCAGGCAAACGTGTATCGGATACGATGCTGACCGGCCGCCAGTATGCGCCGGTTGGCATTTCGCCCGTCCACTCGTCTTGAAGCAACTTTTCGAATGCCTTGCCTGCATCGCCGGCGTAGTCGCCGGTCCATTCAGGCAATGTCTCCCCGCTGACGAGCGGTAGGGGTTCGCCTGTGTCTCCTACCGCCTCCACGACGAGCAACATTTCGCGCATAGGGGCGCCAGTCGGCAGGTGGTGGCCCGTCTTGTCGTTCGTCACGGCTACATCCACGGAGAGCACGCCGTCCGAGATGAAGGCAGTCGCAGTCATCGCGGCCGAATTCTGCAGAAGCTCTTCATCACTTGCGCCAGGCATGGTATGGATATGGATCTGCCCCTCGCGCAGCAGACCGCCGGCCTCTGGATCTACAAAATACTCGGCGTCAGAGATCGGCATATGACAATCCTGGCAAGTCTGCCCCGTCTCGGGATCGCTGTATGGACTGTCGAGCCATTCGC
>JBJYXA010000397.1:0-15462 GCA_046259705.1 Caldilineaceae bacterium | reverse complement strand
CAGATCGTGGGCGCTGCCGCTCAACTCGCGCCGAAGGATTTTGGTGCAATATCGAATGTTGAGTTTCCAGCTGAGTTGGTGCAAGGTCGCACCGGTGACCTCATTATCACCACCCGGAGACCTCTGGACATCGCGGTGACGTGGAACGGTCTTCCGCTGAGCTTCGAAGACTACGACGGTGATCCGCTGCGCCAGTTCGCTTTTCTACCTGTACCGGCATTGCTTGCGGCGGGACCGTATTCCCTCTCCGTATCGTATCCTGCCGCCAGCGGCGTAACCTTGACGCGTACCTGGTCGGTCAACGTGGTCGACGGCCCATACGAATACGCTGAAATCGACATACCGGAGGATCGCGAATCCTTGCTGGCGCCGGAAGTCGTCCAGGCGGAGCTCGAGTTGGTCACGGACACGTGGTCCCAAGTCACACCCCAATTGCTGTGGACGAAACCGTTCACGCGACCAATCGACGAGGAGTTTCCGACTACGAGTCCGTTCGGTACGCGGCGCAGCTACAACGGCGGGCCCTACGCCAGCTACCACGCGGGCCAGGATTTCGGAGCGCCGGCAGGCATCACCGTCACTGCGCCTGCGGACGCAATCGTTGCGCTCTCAGAACCACTAAACGTTCGCGGCAACGCCATCCTGCTAGACCACGGTCTCGGCGTCTTCAGCGGATATTGGCATCTGACGGAATCCTTCGTGCAAGCCGGACAACACGTGAGTGCAGGTGAACCGCTCGGATTGGTGGGCAATACCGGTCTGAGTACGGGCGCCCACCTTCACTGGGAACTGCGCATTTACGGCGTTGCTGTCGATCCACTGCAGTTTCTTGTCGAACCGCTCCGCCCCTAAACGAATTTGCGATACAAAACGCCGGCCTCAAAAGGAGACCGGCGTTCAATCGTGCCGTACGTTCGACACGTCTGTTTATGGGACGACGCCGTGCGGAAAAACGCCGTAGAGCATGGCGCCGCACAACGCGACGGGCGGTTACTCTTCTTCTTCGAATTCCTCGTCCTCGTCGCCTTCCCGGCCCACAACCTCGGGCTCGAGCATCTCTTCCTCGAGCTCCTCTTCTTCTTCTTCCTCTTCCACGCGAGTTGTAATCATGGTGAAAACGGTCTCGCCCGGATCGGCTAGATAAGTTACCCCATCCAGGACAGGTAGATCGGCAATCGTGATGGAATTTTCAAGCGTTAGCCCGCCAACATCAACCTGAATCGAGGCGGGAATCGCAGTCGGAAGCGCCGAGATTTCGACCGAATCCATTGCCTGGTACATCATCAAGCCCGCCATGTGCGATTCCGGTTCGTTGACAGCATGCACGTTCACACTAACCTGCTGTTGCTGAGACATGTCGACTACGTAGAAGTCTGCATGTATGTATGCATGCGAAACTGGATCGCGCTGCACCTCGCGGACGAGTACGTTGAGCAGGTCACCTTGTAGATCCACGCTGACGAGTTGCGAAGAGCCGCCGTTATGGAGCAGTCGGTCGAAAGCTCGACCATTTACCTGCAGGTTCTGTGCAGCCGTCGCCGGGCCGTATAGAACGACCGGTACAAGCCCTTCCCGGCGCAGTTGGCGCGTCTTGCGCCGGGTGATCTCCCTGGGCTGAGCGCTGATTTTCAATTCGGACATTTTCGATTCCTCCGAGCAGTCTGTAGCCGCCCCAATCTATCTGCTAACCTTTGAAGACACATGAAAATTCTATCGAAACAATTTGGCGAACGCACGAACCCGCACTTGGCGTTACGCAACAAAAGCACGACGTTAGTCGCCGCCGCTATTCTTCCTGACCGCTCGCGTCTACACGTTCAAGCGTCGTCACGACGGGCCCTACGAAACATCGCCTTGAATAACCAAGGCAGCGTGCGAACAAATACGACCAGACTAAGGGCAAAGCCGGCTCCTGCCGCCAGAGCAGTCAGCGGCGTAAATACCGATTGAACATCGCCATTGACACGCGACGCAAAGAAGAACACGGAACGCACTTCGTCACACGCCACGGATTTCGCAATCGTGACCACCGCGCTGGAGTCCTGCATATGCAATGAAGTGCTAACGGAAACGCCGATTGGGCTCTCCTTGGCGTCCACCGAACCCGAACGAACTATACCAGCAACCGAATCCTCCATTTGCAGAGCACTCGCCGTTACTGACTTCGCGGCTGAATCCATCATGCGCACCTGACCCGCTTCGACGTGACTCTTGGAGGTCTGCTCTACATCCACCGAGGTACCATGCAGGCCTTCGCTCATTCGGGCAGCGGCATCCTCTAGCGGATTCTCATCCTGGTCGTTTCGCTCGTCCACGGTCAGATCTCCTCATCGCCACGCTAAATCCGGTGGTGCCATTTATGCGGCACTCCAGAGCATACTTCGATTCCGAGCGGCTGCCCGAAAAATGGCACAAAGGTCATTATAGCTGCCCAGAGCAGTACGGTCAAAAAGCTGCCGTCCATTTAGGCGCCTGGTTGCGCGCAGACCCGGCCGGCAATTGGAGCTACATCGGGTCCGGCCACCGACATCATAATACCCAAGTACAATTGTCTGCGCCCTACGCCAGTGATACCATGCAGCCATGACTGCGGACGATGCCCCCACAGACAACCGGCTTAGGGGAAACCTCGCCAGGCCGCGAATCTGGATCGCGGTCCTGTTGCTCGTGGCAGGAGCGGCCTGGATAGTCTTTGCCGCTCGTCACAAGCTACCCGACCAACCGTCCGCTTCGATGCACTTAGCTGAACGGCTTGCGCCTGGCACGGTCGCGTCGATGGATAGCCCCGCGCTGACGTACAGCAAAGGTTGGACCGTCAATGACGAGGGCGCCGACCCGGCCGAGCCTGCGCAGCCCTTTGTCGAACCCTCGGGCGTTCTCACTGTCACCTACTCGGGTTCGGAGCTGGCCCTCAAACTCGCCGTGGGCGACTACTGGGCCTATGTCTATGCCACGGTTGACGGCCGGCCGGCCTCTCTCCTCCCGGACATACCCGGGAATTTGGATAGCCAGGGCGTTTCTGCGGGCTATCGCACGCTCTATGAGCCTGACAAGGCCATAGACGGCGTACCGCAATCCGAATGGATCCGTATTCACCGAGACGACGATGTGGCGGCCACGCACCGTGCGCGTATAGAGATCTGGCGTGGATGGGGACAGACGCCCATTCGCGGTGTGGCCATCGACGCATTACCAGCGAAAACATTCCCTGTGTGGCCGGGCGTGGCCCTTATCCTGGTGGGATTAGGTCTGCTTGTGCCATCTGCATCGGGCGCGGTCAGGGCTACCATGCAGGTTGAACCGATCATCAGCTTGCGCGCATTGCTATCGCCATTGCTCCTTCCTGCGCTCGCGCCGCGTACGCGACTTATCGCGGCCGCAACTTTGGGCTTCGTCATTGCGCTAGGCGTGGGCGCTTCGGCTTGGCCGCTGACGGTATCTGGCCTCGCCGGCCTTGCCTTGCTGTCCGTCGGCCGCCCTTCGCTGTGGACGGCGGCGCTTGTCTTCGCATTACCCTTCTATTTCTCGTTCCCCATGCCCATAATGCCAGGGCGGGCCATTGGCCTCATCGACGCGTTCGTGTTCTTGGGCGTTGGCGTGGCTTTCGCAAACTGGCTCCTAACGGCACAGTTCGAGACGGTAGACGACTCCGTGGACAGTCTTCACAAGCGTCGCAAGCGTAGCACGGTTGCTGCCGCCAGAGCGCGCACAGCAGCGCTATTTTCTGGTCGCGCATTGCTGGTCATGTCTGCGCTTCTGGCGCTGATTATTGGCTGGGCGTTCGTGTCCGTGGTGGCCTCGTCCCACTCTGATGTCGCGCTGCGTGAGTGGCGGACGGTATTCCTCAGCGCAGGTCTCTTCGCAGTCCTGCTCTGGACATCCCTTCGGTCGCGGCGATCGCAGCGAGCGGACTTGTGGCTCGTCGTGACGGCTTGGATTGCGGGAGGCGCAGTCGTAGCCGTCGCTGGGATTATCCAGTACGTATCCGGTTCCATGCTGATCGCGGCCGAAGGTGTATACCGGATCCGTGCCTTCTACGGATCGCCCAACAACCTGGCGCTCTATTTGGAACGCACTTTCTTGCTATCGCTGGCGCTGGGCGCCCTTCTGCCGTCGGGCAGGGCTCGGTCGGCCTTTGCTGCTGCAGCCGCGGTCCAGGCGCTTGCGCTTGTGCTCACCTTCAGCAAAGGCGCGCTTGTGCTTGGCGTTCCCGCGGGAATCGCCGTATTGTGGGCCGGCGGGCTGATTTTGCTACCGAAACAGGGTCGATCCAGACGGCCGCTGCTGTGGCTTGGCGCAGCAGCAGTAGTCATTGCTCTGATCCTTGCGCCCTTTCTGGGCACAGAACGGTTCCGCGGGCTGCTCGATTTTTCGCAGGGGACCGGATACTTGCGGCTACAACTCTGGCGTAGTTCCTGGAGGATGGCGCTGGACCACCCTCTTCTCGGCGTGGGACCCGATAACTTCCTGTACGCCTATCGGAGCACGTACCTGCTTCCGCAGGCATGGCAGGAGCCAAACCTAAATCACCCGCATAACTGGATATTGGACTGGTGGACGCGCATCGGCCTGCCGGGATTGGCGCTGGCGACTACCCTGTTTGTCGTGGGTCTGGCCGCGCGCTGGCGCACAGCCGTGGTGGCAGCCGCGTCCCGTCCCGCCGAGGCAGTGCTCAGCCTTGGGTTTCTAGCCGCGGGCGTAGCGGCGCTTGTGCATGGCCTGATCGACGCCAGCTTTGCGCTGCCAGACCTGATGATCTCGTGGATTTTGATATTGATGGCGGTGATCGCGCTCGACGAAGAGACCCGCCGGACGACGACGGCGCCTTTGCGCTGAAGGGGTGCGCGTACTAGTCGACAGTACTCGCCAGCACACCGGACCCACCCGACGCAACGGTCTACGGCCAGATCTTCGATATGCCCTCGGCGAGGGTAACGCTGTTCATCTCTCCGGTCCAGATATGTCGGATCACGCCGTCCGAGTCTACGAAGAACGTGGTGGGCATGCCCTTAACGTTATACGTCTCCCCCACATCCATTTCGCCATCCATAGGGATTGGGAAGGTTAGCCCCAGTTCATTGACGAAGTCCCGCACGACCGACGACTCCTCGCCCTGGTCTACGCCCACGATCAGCACCTCGCCCGCGTAACGTTCGGCGGCTGCCTGCAAAGCCGGGAGTTCATTTCGGCAGGGTCCGCACCAGGTAGCCCAAAAGTTCAGTACCGTGGGCGTCCCCCTCATCTGCGTGAGACCAAACGAGTCGCCGTCGAGCGTCGTCAGCGTGAAATCCGGCGCGAGATATCCGATGGCCGGTTGCGGCCCTATGCTCTGGGGCTGAGCATCCAGTGGCACGCGGCTAAGCCACAACCAGCCTACTCCCACGACGAGAAGGGCGATCGAGATCACCCCCCACTTGATGAATCGGTTGCTCACAGCGTCTAGTTCGATTCCCAGTCCGTATGAAAGATCCCGGGCTTATCGATGCGCTCGTATGTGTGGGCGCCAAAAAAGTCCCGTTGCGCCTGCGTCAGATTGGCAGGCAAGCGCTCACTCCGATAGCTGTCGTAATACGCTAGGCTGCCGCTGAACGCAGGGACGGGAATGCCCATACCGATAGCCGTCTGAACGACATGGCGCCAAGCCGGCATGCGCTCAGTGATTGCTTGACGGAATTCCTCGTCCAGCATGAGGTTCGGTAGATCCGGGTTGCGATCGAACGCCTCGGTGATGCGGTTTAGGAACCGGGCGCGGATGATGCAACCGGCGCGCCAGATTGAAGCAATCTGAGCCAGGTCGAGATCATATTCGTACTCTTCACTTGCCATGCGCAACATAGCCATTCCCTGCGCGTATGCGCTGATCTTGCTGGCATACAGCGCCTGGCCAACCATATCGATGAGCTCCTGTGGATCGCCGCTGTATGAAGCGTTTTCAGGCCCGGGAAGAACCTTGGAGGCGGCGACGCGCTGTGACTTCATGCTGGAGATGATGCGAGCAACCACCGCACTGTTAATGGTAGGAATTGGCGCACCGAGATCGAATGCATCTTGGCTCGTCCACTTACCGGTACCCTTCTGCGCGGCCGTGTCCAGCACCAAGTCCACCAAATAGTGGCCGGTCTCCTCGTCTATCTTGGCGAGATTCTTTGCCGTGATCTCGATAAGGTAGCTGTCGAGCACGCCCCGATTCCATTGGTCGAAAATTCCGGCGATTTCGCCGGCGTCCAGTCCCAATGCCGAGGTCAAGATGGCGTAGGCTTCCGCGATAAGCTGCATGTCGCCATACTCGATGCCGTTGTGTACCATCTTTACGTAGTGTCCGGCCCCGCGCGGGCCGAGATAGGTCACGCAGGGCTTACCATCTTCGGGCGCTTTGGCAGCGATGGCTTTGAGCAAATCTTCCACCATCACCCAAGCCTCTTGTGAGCCTCCCGGCATGATGCTTGGCCCCCAGAGTGCACCCTCCTCGCCCCCGCTAACGCCGACGCCCATGAATTTCTTGCCGGTGGGCGCAATCTTTTTGCTGCGCCGTTCCGTATCGCGATAGTAGGAGTTGCCGCCGTCCATCACCAAATCACCCTCGTCCAGCAATGGAAGCAGACCTTCCAGAACGCTGTCGACGGCGGGACCTGCCTGCACCATGATCATGATTTTGCGCGGGCGCTCCAGGTTTTCGACTAAATCGTCAAGAGTCACACAGGGAATGAGCTTCTTGCCCGGATTTCGTGCTACAAAGTCTTCCATCTTCGAGGTAGTGCGATTGTAGACTGCAACGGTATATCCGTTGCGCTCCATATTGAGAACAAGATTTTCGCCCATCACCGCGAGCCCGATAAGGCCGACGTTCGCCATTGACATGAGGTCAATCCCTTTCGATTCGACGTCTGAGTCTTGATTCGGTCAATTCATCATTCCAGCGCGCCATGGCCTCCGGAGTCGCAGTACGAATGCGAAGCGCACTCAATCGAAATGCAATGTTGTCCACAGCGTCATCCGTCAACTGCTCCAGCTCTGTCTTGAATTCCCCAAATAGATTGCCAGTGGGTGCTCGCGAATACAGAATAGGCGCGCCCCACCAAATACTGCGATCACGTAGGGCAATGCGTGCACGTACGGCCGCCCGATCCACCGGCATCGTATCTGCCAACTCCGAATAGAACTGGGAGAGGTAACGCGATGACTCGTCGCTGGGCATGTTGAAAGGCGTCGCCAATACGGCGCCCATACTCCGCTTCACTAGCATGCCGGCCACGTCAAGGACTCCATAGCTGCTGCCGACCGTACGCCCGTGGGCGCGACCTGCCGACACGCCGCCGGTGATTAGCACCAGACGCATGGAAAAATGGTCCCGCAACAGTGAGCCAAGATGCTCTCCGCCGACGGCGCGCCCCCGCCCCATCTCGTCCTCGAACACAAGCTGGCCTTCGCCTGTCTCGGCGCAGACCATGCTATGGCCCATGTAGTGGAGGACATGATATTCATTCGAGCGAAGCTGCTGGCGCAGATCAAACAGCGTGGGCTTCTGCAACCATTCGACGACCAATTTCTGCTCACGGGCTAGATGATCGACCTGGTCTAGAAGACCCAACCACGACCGTTGTACGTCAATTTCCGCATGTCCTTCGGGACTGGGAATGACGACCAAGACGCGCAGCGGACCTGAGCGCTGCGGAGGTCGCAGTTGATGCATGAAGCTGGCATAGCGAGTGAAGAGCGTGCCCGCCGCCAAACCTACGTATTCCTGGCGGCCCCGGTCATACAGAAACTCCCATGGAAACACGGCCAGCTCTTCCATGTCGGTCAGGTCTAGCTGCACGCGTAACTCCCGACCTGCCGCATCCGCTTCTCGTTTGGCTATGCGGTATCTTTCGAGTACGTCATCGCGGAACACGGCATCGAACAGGCGCCCACCCCAATCCTGCACCAGCTCTTGCATCAGCGCGAGACGGAATGCATCCGAAGCGCACGCTGCTCTCATGGCATTGTGCAGATCGGTGAGTTCGCGCCGCGTCACAGTGAACTCGAACGGTGCGGAGTCGGGATAGTACCCCGACGTCCGCGCGCGCACCATGTATCCGTAGTCAGTCGCCTCGATCTTCAGTTCAAGTCGGAATTCGTCTTGTTGCATCGCCCGCACATTGTACATTTGGGGATATGGGGCGTCAAACCAATCGGGTGTTTCGAGAGAGGTGTTTGGTCCGGCAGCCCTTGTTCCGAATCACGAACGAGCCCTGGTATAATGTCCCTCATTGGTACGGTCCGATTTAGACGCGTATCGCCGCGGCCAATTCTTCTTACCAATCCAGCGACAATTCGTCAGTCACAATTTGTGGAGCACGATTCGTAAGGCACACTTCGTAAGGCATCGACATGCGCGTACTCATCACCGGCGGCGCCGGCTTTATCGGCAGCCACTTGACTCGCACGCTCTTAGCACGCGGGGATAGTGTCGCTGTTTTAGACAACCTGAGCACAGGCAGCTTCGCCAACATCGAGCCGTTCCTGGAAAACCAACACTTCTCCTTCGCCATCGACGACCTAGATAACGCGTTGGTCCTGGATCGCCTCGCCAGCGACGCAGATGCAATTGTCCATTTGGCCGCTGCGGTTGGCGTTCAGTTGGTGGTAGAGCGACCGACAGAGACGATCGAGACAAACGTGCTGGGCACCCACGCAGTGCTCAAAGCGGCGCGGCGCTACCGATGTAGAACACTGCTCGCCAGCACCAGCGAGGTCTACGGCAAGAGCGCGCAGCTTCCATTCCGCGAAGACGCCGATCTCGTGTTGGGACCATCCAGCCATAGCCGCTGGTCGTACGCGGCCAGCAAGCTGCTGGACGAGTTCCTGGGCCTGGCAGCTTACCGCGAACACCGGCTGCCGGTGACAATTGTGCGCTTCTTCAATACGGTGGGACCCGGCCAGACCGGTCGCTATGGGATGGTCGTGCCACGCTTTGTGCGCCAGGCCATACATCAAGAACCAATCACAGTCTATGGAGACGGAGAGCAGTCGCGCTGCTTCTGCCACGTCCACGACACGGTGCGGGCCCTGGAAGCGCTGCTTGTTGAAGCGGAAGACACCGCTGGGCAAATCTACAATATTGGTAGCAGCGAGGAACTCACGATCAATGAATTGGCGGGAGCAGTGCTGACGCGCACTGGCTCAGACTCTAGTGTGCTCCACATTCCTTACAGCGAGGCATATGCACCCGGATTCGAAGACATGCGGCGCCGCGTGCCGGACACCGGCAAGATCTACGACGCCATCGAATGGGAACCCCGTCACGTGATCACGCAGATACTGGACGACGTGATCGAATATGAACGCGCCAGGGACCGTAGCGCCGGACGCTGAATGAAGATTATCGAGGTTTTTCCACAGGGGACGGAATAACATCGGAGTAGTGTAGGGCGCGTTCTGGTGTTGGAAACATGTAGGGGCGCAATATATTGCGCCCCTACATTATGTCAAGCTGCGTAAGCCTACGCGTTCGGCATGGGGATCACGAGATCGTACGGGTACTCTGTCAACAGCACCAGATTGCCCGCTGCGTCGAAGGCGACGGAATCCTCCACGCGTACGCCAAAGCCTCGCTCCGCATAATATAATCCGGGTTCGACGCTGAAGACGTGGCCAGGTTGGAATACGGTGTCATTGCCGGCCGCGTGGCTCAGCCTTGGCCCTTCGTGGATATCCAGGCCAACACCGTGTCCCAGGCTGTGCACGTAACCGTCATGCGAGCTCGGCTGTGTTCGCATCGTTGGATGCCCCTTGGATTCAAAGTAGTCGAGTGTCATTTCCTGAGGGTGACGGCACGGCACTCCCACGGCTAGCTCGGCCATGACCAGTTCGAAAATCTCTTTGCATTCATCATAGGCTACCTGCACATCATCCGTAGCGTACCCTAACGACCAAGTTCTAGTGATGTCCGAGAAGTAGCCGCTGGGCAGCTTGGGGAAAATATCAAAAATGATGCTCTTGCCCAGCCGCAGCGGTTCATCAGGGTTACCGGTATTATGGGGCACAGCAGCGTCCGCACCCTGGCTGAATATGGTGTCGTGCTCTTCAATCAGGCCGTGAGCCATGAAGCGCATGCGCATGAACGATTTCACGTCGCCGATGGTCAGGGGATCGCCGTCAGCGCTGATGACGACCTCATCGCGTACGCCGCACTGCTGTATGTACTCCTGCACCTCGCCGATCACGGCGCACGTTAGCCGGCCGGCCTCCTTCATCTCGTCCAGCTCACGCGCATCCTTTGTCTCGCGTGCCTCGGTGAATAACGAACTGCCGAATTCGCCGATCAGCTCGAACTCCTGGCTCTCGGCTTGTAGCCGTCGCAATAGCGTATAGGCTGCGCCCGCGTCCAATTTACCGTACACCCCGATGCGACCCCTCAGGTTCTGATCGCGGAATACGTTCGAGTAGTATTCTACCGACGCCGCCAGTTGATCGCCGCCGTGCTTCTGCAGCATTTGATAGCGGTCGTACGCCTGATCTCGGTCCACCAAGCGAAGACCACAGTTCGCCACGCTGTCACGTTCCATGGAGCCGTGGATGAGTGTAATGGGCTCCCCCACGCTCTTGACGACCATGGCGCCTTCCAGATGCACACCGCCGGTCAGATAGTTCATGGCAGGATTGCAGTCGGAATCGCCGAGAACTAGAAAGCCGTCGAGATCGCGCTCTGCCATCAGACGGTCTAAATCAGATTTCATAGTTTCCTCTCTCATTGCGCCGGCGTACATCGCCCAACGCTATTCGCTGTATTCAGGCAACCAGTCGCCGTGCGCCTCGATTAGGTCGTCCACAAGATGCCAAATCTGGTCCAGATCCAGTTCCGCTGCGGTGTGCGGGTCCAACATGGCCGCATAATAGATGTACTCGCGCTGCTGGGTCAACGCCGCCTGTACCGTCATTTCCTGTACGTTGATATTCGTCTGCATCAGCGCGGCCAAATGGGGTGGAATCTGGCCAACGGCAACCGGTTGCACTCCGTTCTTGTCCACCAAGCAAGGCACCTCTACGCAGCAGCCTTCCGGCAAATTCTCGATGAGCCCGTAGTTACCCACATTGCCATTGATGACGCGCGGCTCACCCGTGTACATGCTATGGATGATGCCGGAACCGTACTCCTTGCTGCGCATGACCGGGATCGTGGCATCCGGCGCTTCCATCTGGCTGCGCATGAGTTCCCAGCCTGCGATTTGCGCTTCACAGCGGGTGATGTACTCATCTAGCGGTACATTGAACTCTTCGATGAGGTCGGGCCGGTCGCGCTTGATGAACCAAGGCACATATTCGGCAAAGTGTTCGCTCGACTCGGTCACGAAGTAACCCACTCGCTTGAGCATCTCGTACCGCACGCGGTTCCACTCCGGCACTCGCCCCTCTTCCAACACCTGCCGGATCAGCGGGTACAGGTCTTCTTTCTCACCCGCAACGTTGCGTTCGAAACGCAGATAGAAAGCCATATGATTGATGCCAGCACAAAAGAAATTGATTTCATCAATAGGAACGTCAATATCTCTGGCAATCTGCTCCGCAGTCCCTTGCACACTATGGCATAGGCCGACTGTCTTGATGGAGGTGGCCCTGTCGATGGCCATACAGTTCATGGCCATGGGATTAACGTATTGCAGGAATGTTACATCCGGACAAAGCTCTTCCATGTCGGCGCACATGTCAAGCAGGACAGGGATAGTACGCAAACCTCGCATGATGCCGCCGATACCCAGGGTGTCCGCGATCGTCTGCCGCAGACCATACTTCTTGGGCACTTCGAAATCGACGACAGTACCCGGCTTGTATCCGGCGACCTGGATCATAGAGATGGCATAATCGGCTTCGTCCAACGCCTCCCTGCGATCGGTGGTCGCTTCGACGACAGGCTTCGCGCCTAGTGTCTCCGCAACCTTGTGAGCAACGATCTCAGACGTACGCAGCCGGTCTTCGTCGATATCGTGCAGCGAAATGGTCGACTCGGCCAACTCGGGATAGCTCAGGATGTCGCCCATGAGATTCTTGGCGAAAACGGTACTTCCAGCCCCAAGAAACGTGATTTTCGGCATCTTCGGTGTGTGCCTTTCTTTGTAGGTAGTGCGCGCATGCGGAAGAGTTGCATGTCTCGATCATGGTGCGCAAACCAAATTCCGTCGCGGCCGGTCTATGCCGTCGCCGACTATCTACGCACCCCAAATGCGCGGCATGTACAGCGGCTGCGCACCCATTTGTGCATGCACCAATTTGAGCAATAGGTCAGATTTCAAATGCGAGAAATCGGCATTGTTCCACAGATTGTGAATCTCGCCGGGGTCGCTTGCAAGGTCAAACAGTTCTCCGTAGTCTCGGTCATAGTAGACGGTAACTTTGTACCTGTCGTCGACGTAGGTATTGGCGAACACGGTCGTCGGCTGATGGCGATTTTCCACCAGGACATGGTCCCTGGCAGAGGCGATCTCACCACGCCACACGGCCGTCTGATCGATGCCGGACATGGTCAATGGAACTTCCTGCCCCGTCGCTGCCAGAAAAGACGGTGCGAAATCCACCAGGGATTGGAGTGCATCGCTCTCCTGTCCGGCCGGCACAGTGCCCGGCTGGCGCACGATCATGGGCACGCGAATCATATCTTCGTAATGGAACGCCCCTTTGGCGATAAGGCCGTGCTGACCAAAAAAGTGCCCGTGGTCCGAAGTGAATACAACCAGCGTCTCTTCCGACATCCCGAGCGCGTCCAGCCTGTCCACTATGAGGCCGACGTACTTGTCCAGCAAAGAGATCATGCCATAGTAGCAGGCGATATCCTTGGCTAACTCTTCCTCTTCCTGGAGATGTGAATGGAACCCGTGCATGCCATTTCCGTGAGGTTCCTGGTACGAAGAGAAGTCGGGGCTCGGCTCCTGCGTCAACTGGAAGTGTGGTGGATTGTTGTCGTGTTCGTTCGGTATGGCCCGCGGCACCGATAATTCCCCGGGGTCGTACATGGTATCCCAGGGCTCGGGCGCCAGATATTTTGGATGCGGGTCGAAGAAGCTCGCCCACAGAAAGAACGGTTCACCCGCGGCCGCGTACACGTCCAACAACTCATTCGCGCGTTCGGCAATCCACGCGTCGTAATGATACTCCTCGGGAATCATCCATTTGCGGATCTGACTATCATTATTGCCTGTGGGGGTGCGGAAGTAATCACGCCAGTTCGAGCATCCCTTTTCTTCCAGCCACAGCGCATAGTGCTGTCCGATATGCGCTTCGTCGGTGTGGTTGCGCGCGAGTTCAACGCGCTCGAATCCGTAGAACGGTCCGTGGAACTCGCGCCAGAATGCCAGGTCCTGCAGGATGGGGTACGCCTCCAGCGAAGGATAGGTATCCGTGCCGGCTAGGGGCTGGAAGTGTGCCTTGCCTACGAGGGCGGTGCGGTAACCGGCCGCTCGCATTCGATCACCGACCGTCTCTTCGCTTTCGCGCAGCTTGGTGCCTAGCGACCAGCAGCCGTGTTGGCTGGGATATTTGCCCGTGATCATGGACGCCCGCGTAGGCGAACAGGTCGGGTTGGGACAGTAGGCCCGCCGGAATAGGGTCCCTTGCGCGGCCAACCGATCCAGATTGGGCGTGCGGATTTCCGGGTTGTGAATACCCAGCGTATTCCAATGTTGCTGGTCGCTCGTAATCAGTAGAATGTTTCGCGCCATGGCGTCAGACCAATCGGAAGAAGTGCGGAAACTCCGGGGTTGCGCCCCGGAAATTACGCCTCGAAATGCGAGAAGGTGGGCAAATAATCCTTGTTCTGCGCAAACATCTCGTTCACCATTGTCTTGATCTCCGCCAGCGAGAGAACGCTCGCCGTCAGCGGATCATAGGCGATCGCCTGGTAAATCAGCCGCGGATTACCTGTGAGCGTCCCTTCCACCGCCATCTCTTCGGTCATAGAAGTATGATTGGTCAGTACGGCCACCGACTGGGGCAATGCACCAACACCGACGGGCTGAAGACCACTGCGGCTGGCCCATACAGGTACCTCCACGCAGGCGTCCTGCGGCAGATTGGTGACTAGTCCCTTGTTCGCAACATTGCCATTGTACTGGAAGGGTTCGCCGCCTTCCAGCGCATTCATGATATACGCTGCGTATTCATGGCCGCGCTCCAGTTCGATAGGCGTGTCCTCCGCTAGCCATCTCTGTGTCTCTTCGCGCCACGTGCGGATTCGTTTTTCCCGTTCCTTGATAATGTATGCATATTCGCCAGGATTCCAGCCCGTACCATGGGTACAGTACTTCTCGATCAGATCCGGTCGCTTGCGGAACCAGGGATTGTACTCCGAATGGTGCCCGCTCGACTCTGTCGGGTAGTAGTCGAGCGCAAGATACATCTCGTTGCGCACGATTTCCTCATTGTATACCTCTTCGCGCTCGGTGACGGCCTTATGGATCAGGGGGTACGCGTCCTCCCCATTCCATTCATAGTCCAGGTACCAGGCCATGTGATTGATACCGGCGCAAGTATAGGTAATCTCGTCCATGGGCGCGCCGATCCAGCGCGCCAGCATTTCCGCGGTGCCCTGCACACTGTGGCACAGGCCCGTCACCTGAATATCGGTTTCCCGTTGCATGGCGCGGCACAGCAATACCATGGGATTGGTATAGTTGAGCATCGTCGCATCGGGACACAGCCGCTCCATGTCGTGGGCGATATCGAGCATGACGGGGATAGTGCGCATGCCGCGGAAGATACCCGATGGTCCGCGCGTGTCTCCGATATTGATATCTACGCCGTATTTCTTCGGGATCTCAATATCATGACGCCACACGTCCAGGCCACCCGCAAGGATCGTAACCACCACGTAGTCTGCGCCGCGCAGTGCCTCCTCACGATTCATTGTGGCTTCGACGGTGGCCGGATAGTCACCCAGGGCGACGATCTTTTCGACCGCCTGCCGCGAGAAGGAAAGGGCTTCGGAATCGATATCCATGAGCGCGATCGTGGCGTTCTCGAGCAGGGGAAAGGTGAGTAGGTCGCGCACCAGTTTGCGCGTGAAACCAAAGCTACCTGCACCGATGAAGGCGATTTTCGGCATAATCCTGTCCTGTTTGGCTGGGGTATATTGTACCTGTTTAGGTTGGCAATTACTTTGGCCTACTGTGCAAGGATGCGCGGCTCACTCGCTATAGACTGCCTCGCGCAACCCCGTAATGTAGCCGAGGGCAAACAAGCGACCGATGGAGGAATAGCCGGGTCGGTCGTTGTCGTCGCCCTCCATGGTCGGCACGTGGTCTGGGCGCAGGACACCGTCGAATCCCACGTCCCGGTACGCTTCCATGCAGGCCAGCATATCTGTCTTTCCCTCGTCGTGGAAGGTCTCGACAAATTTCTCCGCGGTACCGCGCACGTCACGAAAATGGACGAAGAATATCTTGCCTTGATTTCCAAACTGGTGGATGGCGGCGGGCAGATCGTCGGTCATCA
>JBJYXA010000396.1:0-2572 GCA_046259705.1 Caldilineaceae bacterium | reverse complement strand
TATGGTCGGGTATGATACCAAATGAGCAGCGATTGCCCAAGCCATGCTACACTGGCGAGCGTGCGAAGGACTGTCAACGTCGGCAGCCAGCGGGGGCAATTGGCCACAACCATGGAAACAATTGTGTGAGCGCCGCCAATCGCGGGGCCGGAAGGAACAAGCGATTCATTTTGACGGGAGCGCTGGTCTGGCTGAGCGCACTCGTACTGTATGCGTCGACCGCTGGTCCCGGCATCGTGGAGCTATTTGACGACTCGCTGGAGTTTCAAGTCGTTGCACCGACCTTCGGCATTGCGCACCCCACTGGCTATCCCCTTTACGTAATTGCCGGCGGCCTTTGGAGCCGGTTTCTGTTTCCTGTTGGCAACTGGGCGTGGCGCATGAACATCTTCAGCGCCGTTGCCGGAGCCTCGGCAGTGCTGTTCACTTATCTGATCGCCGCACAGCTGGTCCGCCGCCAACCGGAAACTCGTGACGTGTGGGCTGGTCTTACTGCATCGGCAGCGTTCTCGCTGGGGTCAGTGTGGTGGAGCCAGACCACGATCGCCGAAGTGTACGCGCTGCATGGGCTGCTTGTGGCCGCTATTCTGTACGTTGCGATCTCGCTGCCGCAACGTTTTGAAGATGCAGGTTTGGACGCCGGCCCCACTCGCCGCATGGTGCTGCTGTTCTTCTTGATCGGACTCTCCTTAGCTCATCACCGCATGACGGTACTGCTGTTGCCTGGTCTGGCTATTTTCTTGCTGTGGAGTTACCCGAGCCTTTGGCGTCCCCGCACGGAGTGGCTATTGTGGTTCGCCGCCTTTCTAGCGCCCCTTTGCCTGTATTTCTGGATCCCATGGCGCGCTTCACAGGGCGTCGCCGACCTCCACGGCAGCTACGTGAATACGTTTGGCGGCTTTCTCAACCATGTGCTGGCCCGGGACTACGCAGGATTTCTGGGTGACAATGACTTCAGCGCTCGGCACGGCATCGGCGATACCCTCTCGCTGATTGTGGGCCAACTCGGAATCGCTGCCAGCGTGCTCGCCACGGTAGGACTGGTGGGAATGCCCTTGCGTAGAGGGACTACGGTCAAGGTGTGGTCATTATTGGTCCTCGTTCTGGCCGCCAACCTGATCTTTGCGCTGTACTACCAGGTCCCGGATTGGCAAGTTTTCATGCTCCCCGCCTTACTCACACTGGCGTTGTTCGCAGGCGGAGGCGTTTCCATCGTGTCGAGTTGGATCGGCGACTCGACGTCGCACACTCGATGGACGGTAGTCGCAGGCGCCGGCTTGACGGCAATTGTCGTCGGCGGATTTGTGGTCAGAGGGATCTATGTCAACCGCAGCAACGACTGGGACGCATATCAATATGCGTATCTGCTCGGCTCCGTAGCCTATCCTCCCGAGAGTTGCGTAGTCGGCCTCGAGGGCGAGATTACTGCCCTGCGCTACATGCAGGTCGCTGAGGGCAAGGCGGCCAACGCAAACCCAGTTGCTGCCAATCAGGACGAAACGAGAGCTGCGGCAATCGAAGGTTGCGTCTCCCATGGCATGCCCACCTACATTACCCGAGAGCTTCCGGGGATAGATGAGAGATACAGTTTCAGCAGTGAGGGACCGCTTGTACGCGTGTGGCCCCGAGGGCAATCACAGCCGCAGCCACCAGCCAATCCACTGGACATGGAACTCGCAACCGGAGGCTTACGTCTGCAAGGGTATAGCGGCCGCGTACTCACGTTGCCGGGCGGTCCTGTGCTGGAATTAACCTTGGGCTGGCTGCCAGTGGATTCGATAGCCAGCGACGTCAAGGTATCCTTGCGGCTGCTGAATGATTCTGGAGAGCAGGTGCTGGATAGTTCAGGCGCGCCGGCGGTGATCGACGAATATCCCCTCCGGCAAGTTGCACGCAGCCACACGTGGCTGCCGGGTGAATTGGTGAGCGATGTGCACTATGTGCCACTGCGGGAATCGGCGGATGCGACCGAACTCCTGGTCATCATCTATGACGCTGAAACATTGAGCGAACTTGGTCGATTTGAATATCCTATTAGGTAGACAAGTCGAAACGGGGTGTGATTCTGGGCCGGTAATCTTGCTGGGCCAGATGGATTATGCAATAATCGGGCGAGCTTGGGATGAAGCGTGCAGCACACTATTGGCATTGGCGCATACCGAAAATGGGCTCAAACATACAGTTAGTAGCTTGATCCCCCATAGCGCCACGAGCAGCACGCATCAAATATAGTGCAAGTCAACGTGAGGACCATTGAAATGAACATTGTGCAGCGAGTGCGGCCATCTAGTGGCCTAGTGTTTGGCGGATTTCTTGCAGCGATTATGTTGCTGATGGCAGCCTGTCAGCCCATCGTCGATCCGGCACTGATGGAAGAACAGGACACAGGCAGTGCTTCCGTAGCCGACACGCAGTTCGAGGTAGAACCTGCAAAGGCGACCATCAACGCAGATTCATTGCGTGTGCGTCAAGGCCCCGGTGATGACTACGACCAGACGGCCAGCGTCAAGCAGGGCGAGACATACGATGTCGTGGCCATGAGTTCCGACGGCGCATGGATCCAGCTTGCTGT
>JBJYXA010000395.1:0-2458 GCA_046259705.1 Caldilineaceae bacterium | reverse complement strand
GACGCTACGTACCGCAGCGCGGGATCTGAATCTTCAAAAGCATTTTACCATACATTTAGGCGGGCGGACCGGCATGCACATATGTCCAGTGAGCACGCCTTCGTGCGAACGGGTCGACCAGATGCGTTGCTATGCGCCGAGCCCGGCCGGGTGGTGAGGATCCGAATAGCCGTCAATTTCGGGCACGAGCAGCAAAACGCCCGCGACCACCCAGGGCAGCCCGCCCACAGCCACGGCCACCACGCGGGCAAGCGCATCATCGTGAATCGCGACGGCGAAATAGAGCGACATCAGCCCGCCGATGAGCAGTAGCGCAATGCCCGTCTCCCGCGGCCGTTTGCTGGCCAGAAAGATGAGGCCGCCCAGCAGCGCCGCCGGGATCAGGTGAATGAAGCCGCTGTAGTCACCGCCGATCATCTCGCCCACGCCCATATAGACCTGAAACGCCCCATAGAGCCCCAGAAGCCAGAGCGCCAGCCGCCGCCATCGCCTGGCATGGGGATCGGCCAGACGCGCCCGATCGGGTCCGGCGCGCCAGTAGACGACGACGAGGGCAATCAAGGAGACCAGCGCAGCAATGCCGACGATGATCATGAGGCAACCTCCTGAGCGCGAACAAAAGGCGTTGCACAGCGCGACACAGAGCAGGCGCCGAACGCCGCAGAGGGTGCATGTCCGCAGCAAGAGAAGCGGTCGGCGCGCCCATATGCTTCAGCCTAGCGCGTGGGTGGCTACAGGAAGGCGACAAACTCGCTAAGCTGCGGGATTGGGCGGACGGCCCGGAAGGGTGCACGCGAATCACTTCCCGGAAGTTAACATGCGTTGGTGGTGCGCCACGGGGGATGAAAAATGCGCTATACTTGTATTGTAGCCGCCCACAAAGATCGTTCGACCCGTGGAAGCAGTCAATTCGACCGGAAGTTAGATTCTGCGTACCTCGACGGACCACGGATTGTGGACGTCCTTGCCGGACGAAACACGCAGGGCAGCTTGTGCTCAGGTCAGGTACGCCCAGGCGGCTACGAAAGGTCAAAGCAGATGGACGAGGTCTATCCTGACAGTAGCGGACTGGATGTACATCAGAAGTTTGTCGTTGCCTGCGTGATGTTGCCGAATCGTCAAGGTAAATTGAAGCCGGAAAGACGGAAGTTTGTCACCACAACCAAAGGGCTGCATGAACTAGCGGAGTGGCTGGCTGGTCACGGCATCAAACAGGTGGCCATGGAAAGCACAGGTGTCTACTGGAAGCCGGTCTACAACATTCTGCATGAGCGGTTTGATGTGTGGGTCGTCAATGCTCGCCATCTTGCCCAAGTACCGGGGCGCAAGACGGACGACACTGACGCGACTTGGATCACAAAGCTCATGCGTCACGGCCTCCTCCAACCCAGCTTCATTCCCGATGAATGGCAACGGGATTTGCGTGAGATGACCCGCTATCGCACGCGCCTCCATCAAGAGAAGAGCAATGCAGTCAACCGCCTGCACAAGAGCCTGGAGGATGCCAACATCAAGCTGGGTGCAGTTGTTTCCGATATTCAAGGCGTCTCTGCGCGGGCGATGCTTGAGGCGCTGATTGACGATCGACTGAACACGGAGCAGATGGCCGATCTAGCCCACACAACCCTGCGTAAGAAAATTCCAGAGTTAGTCGAAGCGCTTACGGGGTTGGTTCGTGTCCACCACCGCTTTATGTTGCACGAGATCCTGACCCACATCGACGAACTCAACCAGAGGATTGGGACGCTCAACCAACGTATTTCCCAGTTGGTGGCGCCCTATGCCACCATAATCGAACGTCTGGATGAGATCGTGGGTGTCGGGCGCGTCACGGCTGAGATCATCTTGGCCGAGATCGGTCCTTCCGTCGAGAAATGGCCCACCGCTGGTCATCTTGCCTCCTGGAGTTGCCTCTGTCCAGGCAATAACGAGAGTGGCGGCAAACGGCGCAGCGGCAAACGCCGCAAAGGGCAGAAGTGGTTAGTGACGGCGTTGGTAGAAGCCGCCTGGGCCGCGTCTCGCTCCAAAGATACCTACTTGGCTGCTCAGTTTCACCGCCTCCGCGCCCGCCGGGGAGAGCAGCGGGCAGCCATTGCCGTGGCTCACTCTATCTTGATCATTGTCTACCATCTGCTCAAAGATCCGCAGGCTCGCTTTCAAGAATTGGGAGGAGACTACTTCCTCACAAAGAACAGGGGGCAAGAAGAGCGTCGTGCCGTCAGAACCCTCAACACGTTGGGGTTCGAGGTCACGCTCACGCCGATCGCTGCCTGATTGACTATCGGCTCAGCGACCAAAACGATCTCTTTCTCTTGCGCTTGCGGCAGGTCTTTGCCTGCTGCACGGGACTTTGCGCCCTACGAACTGCAATTCGCCCTATCTCCATTACCTATTTTTCAGGGCAGAGGTCGTACGGTCTCGACGGACAGAAAGCGCTCTGACCTCTTCCGGGAAGTGA
>JBJYXA010000394.1:0-8861 GCA_046259705.1 Caldilineaceae bacterium | reverse complement strand
TCCGCGCTGTTCGACACGGTTCCAGGATGCGCCTGCCGGGGGCTCGAATCGTGAGACTGCTGAGTCTCATGGGTAATCAGGTGGCCTCATGTCCTCAATTGTTGAGCCCGGAATCGGGATCTCCAAAGGGTGCTGGACTGGTGGCCGGGGGCCCCCTGTAACTTGGGGGCCATCGCGTCACAGCATCGCTCGGATGTTGCAGTGGACTCGACGGGTATCGAAATGGCGCACGCGCAGCTTGATAAATGCTACCTCCATATCGGCCTCTGGAAAACAGGAACAACGCGTATTCAGAGCGCCTTGTTCGACAATCGCCAGAGTCTGGCCGCAGCGGGATATGTCTATCCTGCCAGTTCGGCGAATCACACTTTCCTGGTTTCGGCCTTCCACCAGGACGCCCCGAACTGGCTACTGAACAGGATGGCGGGCCGCACTACGACCTCTAGTCTGCAGCAATACCATTCCGAACAGCTTGCGGGTTTTGAGGCGGAACTCTGCGGAGCGCCCGCCGGCACATTACTGCTTTCTTCGGAGCATCTTCTGGGGCTTAACGACGCAGCTTTGATGAATCTGCGCCGTTATCTCGAGCGCTTCGTGAGACAGATAGAGATAGTCTGCTATGTTCGTCACCCGGTGTCACACGCCGTAAGCGCCGCCCAAGAGGCGATTAAGGCCGGACAGCAGACACTTCAAGAGGTTCTTTCGCGGCCACAACTCTACGTGCACCTGCAATACGAACTCGGCAGAATGGTTGAGATTTTCGGAAAGGGAAACATCATATTGCGAGACTATGACAGAATCCGTGGGCGAAAAGGCGACGTGCTTCATGACTTTCTCGACGTTGCAGGGTTGGACGAGAACCTGTTAATTCAGCCTTCTGGTTTACGGGCGAACGAAAGCCTATCCATGGAAGCAGCATTGGTCGCTTCCGCGCTGACTGAGCAATTCCCTCTGCTCGACCCTGGTCGGTTTGCGAATGATTACTTGGCGAGAATTCCGGGGCAGACGTTTTCACTCCCCAGATGGTGGACAGATAACGTAGCGGACTTGGCGAAGCAGGATTTGCGTTACTTGCGGGAGGTCTTCGGGGTTGACCTTGTCTCCCCCGGAAGGCTTCCATGCGCGGATGATGCACCCAGACTCTGGGGACCGTCGACAATCAAGGCGCTGGCAAGGGAGCTGAATCGGCTGGCGGCAATGGTTAACGCCGCCCAAACCAAGGTGGCGGAATTGAGTGCACAGCTTGACAAGTTCGGAAAGTGATGAGGAGCTTGATGGGTGGGGAGAGCGAGTAAGATCACGGCCATTACTGCTGGCGCTTAGCTAGCAGGTTAAAGGCCGGAGCCCGTGGCGGAGACAAGAAGCCTCATCGGACCCACGAACGAGGGTTTCGCGATGCCAAGAGCACGATTCGGTCTCACACTGGCATGTCCTCAAGCAAGGTCATCGCGCGCTTTGGAAGCGAGTCCCAGCGCGAGGCCGACTTGGCGCGAGCACGCCGGCCCTCGAGCTTTGTCTGTCTGGAGTACGGCGACCCCGGAGACTCCAAGTATCCCGTCGTGAGGTCCAACGTCTGGCAGTACACGCATTCTCCGGCCTCAGGCGACGGTTCGCTCCGGAACCCCATTTCACGTCTCCAAGCTTGCGCTGACCAACCGGTCCCAGGCCCCCTCTATGGCAGAATCGAACCCTTCCGGGAGTCCCGTCCGCGCCCCTGCGCAATCAAGGCCACCTGACGCGTGACGCCCATCGCCCTCCGATGAACCTAACTGAGCATGATTCATGAATAGATTTGATAAGCTCCTGTCTGTCGCGGATCGAGGAATGAACATCCTCGAGATAGGGCCGAGTTTCAATCCGGTCGCGCCAAAATCTGCCGGATGGCACACCACGGTAGTGGATCATGCTACGCGAGAAGAGCTTATCGAGAAGTACCGAAGACATTCAGGTGTCGATACTTCGCGTATCGAACCCGTTGATGTCGTCTGGACGGATGGCCGACTTGTCGACGCGTTGCCATTGGAGCTACGCGGCCGGTTTGATCTTGCGATCGCGAGCCACGTCATCGAGCACGTTCCGGATCTGATAGCGTTTCTAGGATCCCTGGAACTGTTGCTACAAGAAAACGGAACTATTTCGCTTGCGGTTCCGGACAAGCGATTCTGCTTTGACTGGGCAAAGAGCTTAAGCTCAACCGGACAAGTGCTGAACGCGCACCTCTTGCGTGCTACAAGGCATTCGCGGGTCACTGCCTTTGACCACATTGCGTACAGCATCAGTAATGACGGAGAGGTGGCTTGGGGCCAGTGGCCGACCGGGGCGCTGCGTTTCATCCACTCCCTCCAAGAGGCCAAGGATGCTTTCGAGAGTACCCACGACGTTCATTCGGGCCCGTACCTCGACTATCACGCGTGGCACTTCACGCCTTCGAGTTTTCGCTTACTCGTTCTTGAGCTTCAGTACCTTGGCTTTCTTGATTGTCATCTCAGCAAGCTGTATGACACGGAAGGCTGCGAGTTTATCGCGATTCTTCAAAAGGGCAAGAACATTCCCGAGACGCATGAAGAGCTAAACAAAGAAAGGCTAGAGCTACTAACGAGGTCGTTAGTCGAGGTAAGCGAGCAGTGCAATCTGCTGCCAGGCGCCTAGCCGGCGCGTTTGCACCTTCATCCTCCACTTGGCTTCCGTAGGATTGCGAGGCTCTGCCAGAGCGGCTCGCCACGCCATGGAGCTTCGCTGCCGGAAACGAATTCCTCTCTCAAAAAGCCCAGGTGATTTGCCCAGGCATCAAGCGCCCCGCGCTCAATAAAGGTGTTGAGATGGGGACGAGTGCGGGTCCGCTGGCCTTCCACCGCACCTTCGAACGCAACCCAGTGGGATGGATCGCCGAACTCCAAGAAGCTCAACACAACCGCCCCCCCTGGACGCAGCGCCCTGCGCGCATCCTCGAGATACAAATAGCTTTCCTCGTGCAACAAATGGGTGAACACACTAAATGCGCAAACAAAGTCACAGGATGCGTCTGGGATGGGAACACTTAACGAGCGGTGCAGCTTGAATTGGTAATGCGGTGGTGATTTTGTCTTTGCGTAGTCCAGCAGGCTCTGGACAATGTCGGTCCCGATATATTCGATGTGACGCACCTTCGATATCGCGTGGGCCAATCGTCCACTCCCGCAACCGACATCGACCAGGGTCATTCCGTCGCGGAGTCCGGCCCAGCACAGGAGATCTGTTTCGATCTTCCCGAGTCGTTCATATTGTCCTCCTACTGCACGCTCCATCGCTTCGTCGATCGGGTAGGTGCGTAACAGCTCCTCCACTACACGTTCGTAGTCTTCCACGAAGTGAAATTCAGCCATGGGGGCCTCTACGTTGAAAAGCGCGTTACGTTGACCTTGGCTCAGGGTCGAGCTTTGGAGATGAAATCGCACCATCCTTGCGATCATTCCTTTTTGGTTTCGCCTATATGATCGGCTTACGTCCTACATACTCGAATCCGGCCGCGATCGCCTCTTGAGATGTTTCGGACAGACCGCGTAGGTCCGTCCACAGTGGACTGTCGCGAGTGGTGGGATCTCGCCAGAAGCGCACGAAATGGCCGGTAGGCGCCGTGGCGAACGCCTCTGCGGCCGAAGGGGAGACGTCCCGAAGCAGGGCCGCTTCACACTCGGATGCCAACCATGACAAGGAGTAGTTTGCCGTGAAGTTGTCCGAGACGTGCAAGCGCTCCCGCTCGAAGCCCTCGAACCAAACCTCTAGTCCGTAACGCGTGCAGTTGAAGAAGTGCCACGGGGCCTCATGCTGCGGCTGCAAGAACGCCGTTTGGATGAGCACGCGTCCTCCAGGCCGTAGTACTCGTCGGATCTCGAGTGCGGCGCGTCGAGGGTCTCGATAATGCTCGAAGGCATTAAGGGCAATGACAGCCTCGAACGACTCGTCGGCAAAGGGCAAGTGGTGGGAATCCGCGACCACGTCCGTATGGCGGAATATAGCAGCCTCCGCCTCGAGGACATTGTCGAAGCGATCTTTGGTTCCCCCACCACTCAGGTTCAGCACCAGACCGCGGGTCTCCCGGATCAGCGTCACGGCACTCTCGGGAAGGTCGTTGCTTACATGAGAGTCCGGCATCACCTTCGGTGACAGCATGCCTGGGAACAGCACTGGCCTGCCATACAGCACCGGCCAGGTTCGCGTCCCATCCGCTGTTCGCAGGCTCGAGCCGTCGTCCGCCAGCACTAGCGGCAGGCCCGTCTCAGGGCAGCGCAGCATAGGTACCAGGTCCTTCAAACGGTCGGAGGCGCCGAGGCCGTCTGGGATCGCTCCGGGCTGGGCCGCTGCAACTTCTGGCACAGCATCCTTCACCCAGTTCACGGGGGCCAGCCAAGGGTGTCTCCGGCTAATGTCCCGGATGAGCAGCCTCATATTCTCGGGCTGGGTTGTTGTCGCGCGAATCATAGAGGAACCATGGACACGGTACTCGGCCAATGGCTCTGGCACATTGACCCCGCGATGCCCCAACTCTGCAAGACGGCACCAGAAGTCGTAGTCCTCCCATCCGAATCGCACATGGTCGTAGCCACCGCCGGCCGCCCAGGCCTCTTTGGCCACCAATGCCATGGCATCGATGTAGTTGAAGCCGACAAGACGCTGTGGGTCGTAGCTCCAAGAACCCATGAGACCCGTTCGATCTCCAAACTCCTGAATCAGCGGGTAGGCAAAGGCAGCGTCGCTATGCCGCAGCGCGGAGAGGAGGGTCTCGCAGCAAGCGGGCCGCAAGCGATTGTCCGCGTCGAGCGGCAGCACATAAGGCGTCTCCGCTACATCGAAACCGACGTTGCGCGTGAACCCCAGACCAGCATTCGTCAGGTTCCGAAGCACTAAGATGCGGTTGAAACGCGGCGCGTTGGCACGCGCCCATTCAAGCGCGACGCTCAGGGACTTATCCGTCGATGCATCGTCAACCACCACCAAATCGAGGGCCTCCAACGTCTGGGCCCGGACCGAATCTAGGGCCTCGGTAACGAGCTTGGCGTAATTGTGTAGCGGCACGATAACCGTCACTTCGGCATCCCCGAGGCGATCCGAGTGGAACTCCAACCCCGCCTCGGGTATTCGCGGCAGCGCGGCCGGAGTCAGGCTCGATAGCCGCGCCGCTAGTGCGAAGGCTCGGGCGCCCTCTTGCCCGCCACGCAGCTGCGCCAGGAAACCGGCCAGCGCCTGGCTGCGGCACAGCGGGCCGAAGAGCCGCATCGCATCGAGCCGCGCGGAACGCACCATCCGACGCCGCAAGGTGGGTTCGGCGGCGAGTTGAAGAATCGCGGCGTACCAGGCGGCTGCGCTATCGGCGAGGAAGCCGGTCTTGCCATGGCGGATTGCCCGTTGGAATGGGCCAGTGGGAGAGGCGACGGTGACTACATCTACCAGGGCTGCCTCGAAGAACTTCAACTCGCTCTTGGCCTCGCAGAAGGGATTGCCGACCTCCAGCGGTGCCAGGTTCACATCAAAGCGCGCTATCTCCTCTGGTAGGCGCGCAAGCGGAACCAGATCGCGCCACTCGACCTGCTGCTGGAGCCCCGCTAAATCTGGATACTCCTCGATGTCCAAGCAATTTCGGAACAGCACCAGCCTGGTCTCAGGCCGCTCCCGCAGCACGCGGGACAATGCGGGGACCGCGACATTGAAGTCGCGTTGGTGCGTCCGAGAGCCGCCCGCGTAGCCAATACGGAACAATCCGTCTGGAGTAGCGGCGCGACGCTGGCGGACCAGGCGCCGTGAAGCCTGGAGCGTCGCCAAGTCGAATCCGTTCGGTAGCACGAACACGGGCTTGAGTGCCGCCCGCATGTAACTCGCCAGCTCCTGGGTCGTAGCGGTGCAGATGTCAGCCGCCATCATGGTCTCGCGGACCCGGGCGTAGTGGCCGCTCACTTGGTCCTCGGTAAGGCCTTGGGTACGGATGCCGTCGATAATTGACGTGCGGGCCAGCTGAGGCTCAAACATCAAGTCGTCCACGTCGAATACGATTTTGGCGCCGCCGCGCCTAGCTGCGGAGATCGCCGCATCGACCCGCTCATCCCAGGCGGTGCGCCAGAGAACCAGGACGTCAGCGTCCGCAATCGAGCCTAGACTTGACGTTACCTCCGCCAGGCGGATCCAGGACGCGGAGGCACCGACGCGGCCGGCCGCCTCCACATACCGAGTCACGCGGTAGGAATTCCCAGGAGTATCCGGCTCGCCCGAGACATAGATAATCACCGGCGCAACCTGTTGGGCTCCAAGTCCCGTGGTCGGCTTGGGTGCTGGGCTCGCTGGAGCGGAGTGATCGGCTGGGTATACTGCGGATGGAAAAGCCAGACGCCCTTCCGCTTGACCACGGCGGAGGTAGTGCAACAGGGGATTGACCCCCGCCTTTGCCACATCTTCGTAGTGACGCAGGTAGGCAGTCGACGAAAACTCGGGGCCAGGATCCCTATCTTCGAGCGCGCCCCGCAAGAGGTAATGGAGGGCTGGGTCCACCCCACGCTCTGCAACGTCGGGATAGCGCTCAAGATACCACTGTGGCTGGAATAATCGGGACTCACGGAGCGCGTTCAGGTCGCTGTTCAAACGCCTGCGATCTCTCAGCCTCCGAGGCAATTGCAGGGTCGCGGCCCACCAGGCGATCCGAAACACCCTCGCTGCCGATTCGCGGCTTGACGGCGGAAGGTGACTCACCGCACTCCTCAACGGCCGCGTGGATCGCCAGAAGGTGGAGTGGAGCACTTCGTCGCGCTCGAGTGCCACCTGCGCAAGCCGTTTCCGAAGCGTACCCACCTCCGCCTTGGATTTCTCCACTGCGGCCTCCTGCGCTGCGTGGAGGGCTCTCCGAGCATTGACCGCTCGCTCCGCAGCCCGCGCCCGCAGCCGACGTTCGTGCGCAAGCCGTTTCCGAAGCGTACCCACCTCCGCCTTGGATTTCTCCACTGCGGCCTCCTGCGCTGCGTGGAGGGCTCTCCGAGCATTGACCGCTCGCTCCGCAGCCCGCGCCCGCAGCCGACGTTCGGCTGCACTGGCCGCGAGGGCCTCTTGGATGCGAGCATCCCATGCCCTGAGCTCAGCATTCAGTTGCCCAACATCTTGCTTGCAGGCACTAAGCTCCGCGCCTACTTCCTGAGACCGAAGGTCGCTCGCCCCAAGTGCCGTCTCGAGCTCCGCAAGCCGCCTGTCGCGCTCGCTGAGAACTGTCTCAACCTCCGCGATCCGCCCGTCACGCTGTGCCAAAACGGTCCCCATGATTCGCTCACGCGCATTCGCCACCCATCGCTCCCCAAGCGTCGCGAACCGCTCGCGCAGTGCACTTATCGCCGAGGGGTCCTGTAGCGTGCACAAGTCGGCGACTGACTGCGGCACCTCTGGTCCGATGGCGACCAGACCTAGGCCGTATCCGTGCAAAAGCTCGAAGGAGGGAAATCGGTCACGCAGCGCCTCCCAGAGCATCCAGACCCCAAAGTCCCCGGTCCGGACGTTGATGTCGTGCAGAACGACTACGCCTCGTTCCGACAGCTTTGGCCGCCAGCTCTCGAAATCGTGCTCCACGGCTTCATAGGTATGCAGCCCGTCGATGTGCAGCAAGTCCACGGAGCCATCCGAGAAGCTCTGTAGCGCGGTGTCGAAATCGGTCCGAAGCAACTCGGAGAACGCGCCGTACCGGCTATCGTGGAATTGACGCAGTTCCCAATAGACCTCGTCGCCGTAATGACCCGAGTGATCATCGCCCCCCCAGGTATCAACGGCGTAGCAGCGCGCGTCGATCTTCGCGAGCATTACCGCCTCGCACATCGCGCAATAGGATACACCGGTGTGCGTCCCGAGCTCGACGATGACCCCGGGGCGCAAGCCGCTAACGAGCCAATGCGCGAACGGCACGTGCCCCCACCAAGCGCTTTCAGCGCCAGCCCGAGCTGGCCGCCAAAATAGCGGAGCAAGGGCGGGCGAGCACAAGGCCCGTAAGCACTCGTCGAGGGCGTCCGCCGCGAGGGCTCGTTCGGGAGTTGCTGGTCTCATTTCGCTTTCCTCCAGCGGACCCATCATCAAGTTACTCGCTCGACCTCAAGCGGACGGAGCTCGGCATCGGGGGAACAGTTGGGTCCAGGCCTCTTTCCTCGCAGACACCGCGCCGCCGCGGGTGAATCGATCGTTACCACGATCACCAAAATGGCCTAAATTCGGGACAGCGGCTATCCGTATCTAAGGAGCCTCTGACCTCCGCGAACTCCACACTGTATCGGGAATGCCCGAGAACTTCTTGCCAAACGGGTTAAGTGTATACTGCGCTTGCTCTTTGTCACCAATATCGACTCCATGAACCACGGCCAGCCCAAGCTCCACCACACCCGGCGTCCACGTCGTGTGGCAACCCATTCCTATACGCTGCAGCCGGTCTAGAACACGCCTGCGAAAGTAATCAATGTCCGCAATCGAGATGTTATGACCAAACGCATTTTTCAGAACGCGCGCTGGCATCGCCCGCTTGAGGCGAAAAATCGTGGAGCTGTTAAGGGCATAGTCGACCATTTCGGAATAGTCGGAAAGTACTTTCCTTGTAACGCAAAGACGCACGCGGTATTGGTGTACTTGGTTTCGCTGTGTCGGCCTCAAGGTTTGTGAGACATGCCTATCTTTTTAACTCAGGTCGACACAAGATGTAGGGCTTATGCTTGGCCGGCGGGCAGGTCGGCCCCCTACCGATAGAGATTTCCTGAACCAACCGCATACGCATATCGTTAGAATCAGGGAAGCTCGTATGAACAGCTTACTCGAAAATCTGTCCTGATTACCAGGAAGACTCAGCCGCCCCAGGGGCAACTTGGACGCCAAGTGGT
>JBJYXA010000393.1:0-2329 GCA_046259705.1 Caldilineaceae bacterium | reverse complement strand
GAATCCCTGACCACAATGGTGCCGTTGACCACGACATAGGGAATCCCGGTCGACGGTAAGCCGCCCATTTGTGGTGTGGAATTGTCTTTGACAGTCGCGGGGTCAAAGATCGTTAAATCCGCGTCTTTCCCGAGTTGAATGCGTCCCTTGTTGGCCATTTGCGGAACGCCGTTCTCCTGCAAGAACTTGGCCGGCATGTAGGTCATCTTTGAGATTGCCAACATCAACGGCATCAGGTTTTCCTCGCGGACCAACCTGAGTATCCGCGCGTGGGTTCCTGCGGCGCGAGGATGGGCATTGACCGAATCGAAGGGCGTGTCCCAGTCTTTCGCAAACGAACCATCCGCTTTAGAGAGAGCAGGATACGCGTCACTCCCGATGATCGTGGTCGGATGCGAAAGAGCCAAATAAAGGTCGCGTTTGGTGGCATTCTCGAAGGTGACGTTAGTCGCCGGTGCTTCCTTGACGAGTTGCTCGTACGTCTCTTTCGTTAGCGGCTCGAGGGTCGCCGTGTTGATGATGTCTTTGTAATCTCGTCCCATGTTGTTCTGGTAGTTGTCGGGTTCGAGATAATCAGCAGCGACGATCGTCGCGCCGTAGGTGTAACCATAGATCTCTGCCACGACGGGAATGCCCCGCCTGGCCGCGGCATCAATCAACCGCAATGCCTCATCGGTTTGAGCCAACGTCTGGGCCGTCATGTGACAGATGATGAGACCGCCGCCGTACGCCTCGGCCGCCCCCAGTTGTTGCAACGTTCCGGTCAAGCCGTCGTTGGGCGGCTGCTGTCCCGAAAAACGCCCATGCATGGAAACAAACCGGCCATACTTTCCGGCCAGCTTCTGGGCCCCGATGCCTTCTTCGGTCCGCGCGCCACGAACCATGTACCCGGGCGTGTACCCGATGCCCAGGCTGCCTTGTTTCAGTCCGTCTTCGACAAGATCCAGAATTTCTTGGACCTGTTCATCGGTCGCGACTGCCTTCGAGAATGCCATCGACAGGTGAGTTGCCGTGGCCTCTTGAAGGTCGTTGACGATCGCGCCATTCACCGTTTTGTAATTTGGATTCAACACCATCTCCCGCGCGCCTTCCAAGCTCGCGGAAGCACCATAATTGGTTTGCGACTTGCCTTCCATGCTGGCGTACCACTGACCCACAGGCAGCACACCGGCTTCGAGTTCCAAAGGTGTCGTTACCCCATCTCGCAATGAAAGTTTCTGTCCAAACGGCGTCGTGACGACGTGACTGTGCGTGTCGATGAAACCCGGCGCAACGACGTGCCCCGCAGCATCGATGGACTCCTTGCCGCGAATCTCCTCTTTGGTGATCGCGACAATCTTGCCGTCCTTCACGCCCACGTTGAGAGTCTCGTCCAACATCGTTTCCGGATCAATCACACGACCATTGATCACGACCAAGTCGTATTGCTGGGCGAGAGACGAGCTCGCTGGCAACAGAAAAACTGTAAGCGTGATACAAAATAGGGAACTCAAAAATCGCATGATCGCTCTCGGGGTGTTGAAAGGTACGAATGGATGAAGTCTCAAGAAGTGGCTCTCAGAGGCTGTCCGTTGCTGCATCGGGAGTCCTACACGTGATGTTCGTCAATGAAGGCAGTCACTTCACGAGTGACCTGGTCGGGAATCTGTTCCGGCTGCCAATGCGCTGAAGGCGTGCCATGTCCGCGAACGTTGCTGGCCCGCTCTTGCCAAATGGAGACGATATCGACGCCTTTGTAAAGCGGATTTTCATCTCCCCACAACACGAGGACCGGACACTTTAACTTCTGGTCGAAGTCCGCTCGGTCATGTTCGAGGTCAATGGTGGCGGCGGCCCGGTAGTCCTCGCCTCAGGCGGTCGGCTTCCAGGTCACGACGCCGCCCGCCTCAAGGAAACCGGGCTCCTCGGCCGGCTTGAACCGCGCAGTGACTTCACCCGACGCCTCGAAATCTCCGGCGAGGTCGAACGCCATGATCGAGGCGCCTTCGCTCATGTCGAAATTCTTGAAGTCGACCCAAATCACGTTCGGCATGTTCGTGAACTCGAAATAGTAGCGTTTGTTCGTGCTGTCCGCGATTGTCCGCCAGATGGTCGCCGAAATATTCGGTCGTTCGGGATCGTTCGCCCCGAATGGCGTTGCCGCGTTGCGCATGACGCTCAGAACATTGGCCACCGCTTCTTGATAGCGCTCGGGGGCGCTCGGGATCTTGGTCAGGTAGAAGGCAGTTCGCGCGAAGCGGTCTTCGGCCTCCATCGTGCCAGGGATTGGCAGCCTGCCGCCCAAACCGTCGTATTGCTTCAGCAGAACGAGTTGGTCGTCATAAGGCGG
>JBJYXA010000392.1:0-35544 GCA_046259705.1 Caldilineaceae bacterium | reverse complement strand
GCACCGTGTCCATGTCCGGTCCGTTTGGCTCGGGCGTGCCGTTGTCCGGCACATAGCGCTCGTCCAGAATATCAGAATCAATATGCAAGTAGATCATGTCGCAACGGTCCGCCAGGTCCGAGATCGCGGCATGGAAGGCTGTGCCTGGCCCGGTCGGCGCCACCTCTACCGTAGGGATTCCCAGCGTTCGGATCAGATTCTCCTCATCCGGGTCCAGGTTGCGAACATCGACCATGACGATACGGTCCGCTGGCAAGGGTGCAATGATGTGTGACAATTCTCGCCATCTGGGGAAGGCGAGCCCTGCACAGACGGCCACCGGCATACCTCCCAACATTCCAGAGGGCGTGATAGCCGGCGTGTTGATGTCGCCGTGCGCATCAAACCAGACCAGGCCCACGCGCACGCCTGGCCCATACGCATCCTGCAAGCCGCCGAATACGCCGGTGATGTGCGTGCAATTGCCGCCGGTCATTAACACTGCTTCACCGCGTGCCTTGCCCGCCGCGACCTGATTCGCGATCTGACCATTTAGCAAACCTAGGTCTACGATCCGATCGCCAGTCTCATCTCCCTCTGGAAGCCGCGGTTCTACAATGTTTACGGGAACGCCTGCCGATTTGTAAACCCCCGACGCAGCAAAAGCGTCGATGCCGCGTTCGTCGTCCGGCGCCAATCTCGTGTCGACGTAGCGAAGGGCTATTACTTGCAGCGCCGGCAAGGTACTGTTCTGAATCACACGGAATCTCCTACTCGAGATGTGGCAAACCGATGGGCCGCCAGCCTAATGAACTGTAAGGCCATTTTCGCGCTCGTATACGGTGAGCACAACAATACGAACATTGCCGCTGAGATGGTATACTTGAGGGGATGGGGGAGGCCAGCAGCGGCACGCGTTTCGGTGTTCTATCTCGAATTATCGACAACGCTGGTGCAGGAGCGACATCTCGCCCGTAACCTTCAGCCGCTTTCCACACCTCAAAATTTCGACGGCTCATATTGTGTGCAGCGGAATTCTCTATCAAAGAACGTCCCCGGCATACGAACCCATTTGCGGGACGTCTAGCGAACCACAAAGGAGACCATCATGGACAAAGAGAAACTGATCGATCACCTGAACAAGGATCTCGCGTCCGAGTTGGGGGCCGTCATTCAGTACATCACCTATGCGGCCAAGGCGACTGGCCCCTATCGACCACAGTTGTCGGAATTCTTCCTCGCTGAGGTGGGGGACGAACAGGGACACGCGCAATTCTTGGCTAACAAGATCGTTGCTTTGGGCGGCGAACCAACAACCGTTCCCGATAAAGTGCCGGCGGCGGCAACGAATCGTGAGATGCTGGAGGCGGTCCTGGCTGCTGAGCGAGAGGCCGTAAAAGGCTACACGAAGCGAGCAGAAGAGGCCGAGGAGTACGGGGACAAGGGCCTGGTTGTGCAGCTCGAGGATATGGTACGGGACGAATCCGGTCACTCCGAAGAGACGGAACGTATTTTGCGCGATTGGCCGCTCTAGGGCACGTTGCCAGAAGTTGGCGACGCTGACGCCGCGGCCGGCGCCCAGCAGCCAAGTGACACCATAGTGCCGGAGAGGAGTTTCAAAATAGGAGCACCTCCCCGGCCCATCTTAACTTCATCGCGCGCATATTCCACCTTAGAAAACTATACAATCCCATCTCGTAGTTGATTTGAAACCGGAGCAAGGTACATGACAATGCTTTTCGAACCGGTCTCCATCGGCAGGTTGAGCCTGCGCAATCGCATGATGAGGTCCGCGACCGCCGAACGGATGGCCGACCCGAATACGGGCGTGCCGTTTGGTACGCTCCGTGAGCTGTATCGGGAGCTTGCGAACGGCGGCGTAGGCCTTATTGTGACTGGACACGCCTATGTCGCTCGCAGCGGCAGAGCACATCCTGAAATGTCGGCGCTCGATCGCGACGAAATGATTCCCGCATGGCGCGAGACGATTCTTCCTGCGCAGCAGGCCGGCGCAAAAGTGATGGTTCAGATCAACCACGGTGGAGCCAGCTGCGATCCCGCGGTAACCCCACGCGCGATGTCGCCTTCCGGCGTGGCAACTAACGTATTGGCCGCAGAGCCGGCAACGATGTGCGACTCCGAGATCCTGGAGCTTGTACGCGCCTACGGCCAGACGGCTCGCAGGGCTCGAGCAGCCGGCTTTGACGGCGTGCAGATCCATGGAGCGCACGGGTATCTCGTGTCTCAGTTCCTGACGCCGGCCACCAACCTTCGCGCAGACGAGTGGGGTGGCGATAAGCATGGACGAACGACGTTCTTGCGACGCGTAATCGATGCGGTGCGTGCTGCCGTGGGGCCCGACTATCCGGTGTGGATCAAGCTCGGCGTGGCGGGCAGTGACGCTTCAGGGCAGACTCTCGACGACGGCGTGGAAGCCGCCCTCGCCTGCGTGCAGGGCGGCGTCGACGCCATCGAACTCAGTCATGGTTGGGGATCGCCATCCTGGGCCAAGCGCGCGCCCGAACCGCCGTTTCTGGCCATGGCCGAAGCCGTGCGTGCTGCGGTAGGACCCACGTATCCACTGGCGCTGGTCAACGGTTTCCGTCACATGGAGACCATGGAAGCCGTACTAGCATCCGGCGCCGCCGACCTCATCAGCCTGTGCAGGCCACTGATCGTGGAGCCAGCCCTACCGCGGTTGCTACAGGAAGGCATCAAAGAAAAGGCGATTTGCGCCAGTTGCCGTCAGTGCTGGCCCAATAGTCTCGGCGAGGGTATTGCTTGTCACAATCGAGCAGTGCAGCGACGTCTGGCTGCGGCCGCATAGGACGGACGATGCGCATCCACATCTTGGGCGCCTCCGGTGCAGGAACCACGACGCTGGGGGTTGCGCTGGCCAAGAAGCTGGACATCCATTTCTATGATTCGGACGACTTCTTCTGGCTGCCGAGTGATCCGCCATACAATGTCAAGCGACCGGTGCAGGATCGTGTTCGGCTGTTGGCGGAGAACCTGGCACAGTACGACAGCTGGGTGCTTTCAGGTTCGCTCGTAGACTGGTCTGAGGAGATCGAGCCGCTCTTCACCCACATCATATTTGTCAGCCTGGACCAGGAAATCCGTCTGCAAAGAATAGCCGAACGCGAGCGAATCCGTTATGGCGCCAGAATAGAGGCAGGTGGTGATATGTGTGAGCAAAGCAAGGAATTCCTCGACTATGCGGCACGGTATGAAAGCGGCGACATGGACATTCGTACCCGCGCACGGCATGAGCAATGGATGGGCCGGTTTGACTGGCCCATCCTGCGTTTGGACTCCATGCAGCCAGTCCAGAGCCTGGTCAGTGAATCGGTTGCATGGCTTGCTCGCAACCCATACGATAGCGCGCACAGCTAGCTACACCCGACGAAGTCCGATTTCATCTGATAGTCTACTGCATGCGTACGGCTGCAGGCGCAGCCGGTCATTGCAGACCAGCGAGTTCACATGTCCGCAAAGAAGATGCACGACGACGAGGTATCCACCGATGCAGCCCTCGTACGGAGGTTGCTCAGCGCACAGTTTCCAGAATGGGCAGGGCTGGAGGTTGCTGCGGTTCGCTCCGCAGGCACGGACAATGCCCTCTTCCGGCTGGGCGACGACCTGGTTGTCCGGTTACCGAGGATCCACTGGGCCACGGGACAGGTCGAGAAAGAGAATCGTTGGCTGCCCGTACTTGGCCCGCAGCTGCCGCTGGCTATCCCCACACCCGTTGCTCTGGGCGAACCAGGAGATGGATATCCGTGGCAATGGTCGATCTATCGGTGGCTAGAGGGAAAGAATACGGTCCTGGAGCACATGACGGATCCTCAGCAGACTGCCATGGACTTGGCTTGCTTCATCCGCGCGCTGTGGGAGATCGACACCACCGACGGCCCGCCGCCGGGCAGCCACAACTCTGGACGCGGGGAGCCGCTCTTGCAGCGCGACGGCCGTGTCCGTGAAGCGATCCACGCGCTGCAGGACACGTACGATCCAGCGTCGATCACCGCCATTTGGGAGTCGGCCCTTGACGCACCGCCGTGGAACAAGCCCCCGCTCTGGATCCACGGTGACCTGCAAGCCGGCAATCTCCTTGCCGTCGACGGCGAACTGAGCGCCGTCATTGACTTTGGTTGTCTGGGCGTCGGCGACCCCGCCGTCGATATCATGACCGCTTGGCTATATCTCACCGAAGACACACGGGCTGTCTTTCGCGCTTCGCTGCCGATCGACGACGCGGCCTGGAACCGCGCCCGCGGCTGGGCATTGTCTTTCGGGCTGATTGCGCTGCCGTATTACCGGCGAACCAATCCCACGCTGGCCGGAATTGCACGCCGCGCCATTGATGAGACGCTCGTGGATTGGCAGTCGCAAAACTGAGTTGCGATCGTACAACGGTCTTATGTATACTTCGCCGGCACACAGCGCGACTAGCGGGGCACCAGAGGACGATTCATGGCAAGCAGCGACGCGATTACGGTCGAGCAATACCTGGACGAATTACCGCCGGAACGTCGAGCGGTCATCTCCAAGGTTCGTGACATGATACGTGAGCATCTGCCGGATGGTTTCGAAGAAGGTATGAACTGGGGCATGATCAGCTATGAGATCCCCTTGCAGACCTATCCCGACACCTACAATGGCAAACCACTGAGCTACATCGCGTTGGCCGCGCAAAAACACTACTATGCTCTTTACCTGCAGAACGTCTACCAGCAACCGGAACTGATGGCGGAGCTAGAACAGGGATACAAAAACGCGGGCAAGAAGATGGATATGGGCAAGTCCTGCCTGCGTTTCCGGAAACTCGACGATCTGCCCCTGGAGGTGGTGGCAAAGATCGTGGCGGCGTCGAGCGTGGACGACATGATTGCGGGTTACGAAGAACACCATCCGCGTAGGCACAAATAGCGGTTACTGCGACAGACATGCATCTTGCCAGTGAGGTAAGTCCGCCCGAAGAGATCTCCACTGAACGACTTCGCCTAGTGTGTCTCGATGAAAAGGCACTTGAGGCTGTTGCCGCCAATAAACGAACAACTCTGGCTGCACTATTGAAAGCGCATATCGAGCCGGAATGCGACCTACCTGCCGACGTGGCGCGGCTCCGCCTGGGGCAGCTTGCGGAGGATCCCTCGCTGCGCCCATGGTTGTTGCGCGCAGTCATTCGCTTGGAAGACGTATCCCTCATCGGTCACATTGGTTTTCATTCTGCACCGGATCCGCATTACCTGCATGAATTGGCGCCGGGCAGCGTCGAGATCGGCTACACGGTCTACACGCCCTATCGACGAAAAGGGTATGCCTTCGAAGCAGCCCGCGGCCTCATGGACTGGGCCACGCAGACGTACGGTGTGACCGACTTTATTTTCTCAATTTCACCGCAGAACACAGCTTCTTTGGGCTTACTGCACAAGCTTGCCGGCTCGTACCGAGCAGAAATGCTCGGGCACTACGTGGACCCGGAGGACGGGCCGGAGGACATCTTCAGGCTGCGGAGCATTACTGGTTCATGACCGCGATTGCGATGAGAGTTGCGCTCGCTCGTGGCAGTTGCATCTCCAGCCGGCCTTCCTAACGACGAATGCGTATCACGCGACGCCATTTCGGCTAACAAAATCCCCTAACGGCCTAAACAATTCCTGAACATCTCACGCGTATACTGGCGTCGATCCTGCAAAATCGCAGGTCGGCGAGAGTAAATTACGTCTTGTATTCGGATACTCCAGAACCAAGGAGATTAGGACATGCAGATGATGGGTTGGAAACGATGGGCCGTCGGCAGCGTGGCAGCGTTGACCGTAATGGGTGGAGGTCTGATTACCGCGCACACCGTACTGGCCGAGTCACCTGAAACGATGTCTGCCGAGAGCACACAAGCACCTCCCCAACGGTTCGGTTTCGGCGATAGCCGCATGGATCGGGGATTTGGCCAAGTTAGCCTCTCGTCAGAGGAGAGTCAGGCCTCGCTTGCGGAAGCGCTGGGCATCACCGTGGAGGAACTGGAAGCGGCACAGGATACGGCCCGCATCAACGCACGCGACGCCGCGCTGGCGGAAGCTGTGGCGAATGGCGACATCACGCAAGAGCAGGCTGACGTCATGAAGGAACTCGACGGCGCCTGGGGCGATGGCGGTCGGGGCCGTGGTCGAGTCGACGATCGAATCACGCGAGGATATGGTCTCGACAACTATGACAAGGTTCTGAGCGAAGCACTGGGAATCACTCTGGAAGAGCTGGAAGCGGCCAGGGATACAGCGCTGCAGAATGAATTGGTCCAGGCAGTTGAAGAGGGAGAGCTGACGCAAGAACAGGTTGACGAATTTGAGACTGGGCAGGCCCTTCGAGATTACGTCGACAGCGCCATGGAAGATGCGGTGGCCGCTGCCCTCGATAAGGCGGTTGTCGACGGTGTGCTGACGCAGGAGCAGGCTGACGCATATCTCGATGAATGGCAGAGCCGCGGCGCGAGAGGAGCTTTGGGCGCATTCGCCGGCGGCCTCTGGGACGAGATGCCCGGGATGGGTCCGGGCGGCATGCGCGACGATATGCCCGGAGCGTTTCCCAGTGGACAACGGGGACAGCGTCCAGGTATGCGCGGTGCCTTTGGCGATAGTGATGATTTCCCCGGCGGACGCGGTGGCATGAGGGGTGGATTTGGCAACGGCTTGCGCGATGGAACCGGCCAGGAGACGCCTGACACGCAGAGCTTGGAACAAGGGACCCCAAGCGCGGGCATCACGCTCTAGAGCAGAGAAATCACAGCTAAGCTAGGTACGCGAAAGGATGCGGCTCTTGGCCGCACCCTTTCGCGCTCACTCGCAGTGCCGCTGAACGCAGTCGCCTGACCCTATTGGACCGGTCCCGCGCCATCCGAGGCGACCACCGAATACACCCCCGGTTGAATGCCGGATGTCGCAGAATACGTCTGCACCACATTCGCAGCGAACGCGGCAACTGCATGCCGCTCAACCAGCGCCACCATGCAACCGCCAAAGCCTGCGCCCGCCTGTCTGGCGCCGATCACACCCGGAGATCGAAGCATGGCGTCCACCATTAGTTGCATGGCGGGTACGCTGATTTCATAGAGGTCGCGAGCACCGGACCACGACTGGGCGAACAGGTTCGCAAGCGTGGCCCGATCGCCGTCAGGCAGCGCCTGCGCAAGGTCCAATACGCGCTGATTCTCCTCGATGATAAACCGGCATCGCTTGGCGACAGTGTCCGGCAACTCTCGCTCTTGCGCCTCAAACGCCTCTAGTGAAACATCGCGTAGAGTCAATATCCCAGGATGAGTACTCCTCAGAAACCGAACTCCCTCCTCACATTGCGCGCGGCGCGTTTGGTATTCGGTGCCCGCTAGATTCCGCGCGGCGCGCGTATCACAGATAACTACGGCAATGTCCTCGGCAATGGGTACCGTGCGACTGGAAAGATCGCGACAGTCGAGCAGGAGCGAGCTGCCTGCGCGCCCCATGGCCGAGCTATACTGGTCCAAAATGCCACAAGGCACGCCAACAAATTCATTCTCCGCCCGCTGCCCAAGCACGGCCATCTCCACGCCGTCCAGCTCAAATCCACTCACTGATTGAAACGTCACTAAGGTAGCCATCTCCAGGGCAGCAGAAGAACTCAGTCCGCTGCCAAATGGAATCGTGCTGTGTACCAGGGCGTCGAAACCACGTAATTGGCGACCGTCCCTTCGTAGTACATCCGCGACGCCGCGCACGTAGTTTGTCCATGGCGCTTCCTCATCGCGTTCAATTCGATCCAGCGAGAATTCGCCACCGCCCGCTACGTTGAGTGAGTATACGGCAACGACGCCGTCCTCGCGCGGGTGCGCCGCAATCCAAGTGTCGCGGTCGACCGTCATGGTCATGACATAGCCCTGATTGTAGTCCGTGTGGCTTCCCATCAGGTCGACGCGGCCTGGAGCACGTGACCAAACCGATGGCTCCCCGCCATATTGCTCTGCAAATGCCAGCGATAGGATAAGTCGGCGTTCGTCTGTATCCATGACGGTCTGTCCTAAACGGTGATTAGGTTGAATGGTTCGATTACTTTAGACTCCGAGAAGCGACCAGTCGAGCTCGGCAGCTCGCACCTCCCTAAGTGAGCGACTTAGTGAAGGTTATGGAACGCGTCCAGCATTGCGACGACGTTCTTCATGGGAATATCGGTCATCATTCGATGCGATGGCGCCAACAGCAACCCCGTGCCCTCAGGCGCCAGTGCATTCGCACATTGCTCGACCGCTGCTGTGACCTCGTCGGGCGTACCAAATGGCAGGGTGGTCTGTGTGGATATCCCGCCGTAGTACGCAAGCCGCTGGTCGAACGTCTCCACAAGCCACTTGTGGTCGAGCACGTCCGGCTGTACCGGGTTGAGAACAGTCAGGCCGATTTCGACCAAGTCCGGAAGAATCCGCTGGATTTGACCGTCTGAATGCATGATGATGGGCATTGAGCGGCTGTGGAAAGGCTCGAACATGCGCGCTAAACGCGGCTTCAGGAATTCCCGCCACATGCGCGGCGAGACAATCAGGTTCTTCTGAGCACCGTAGTCGTCGCCGAAATACGCTCCGTCTACGCCTAGCGCGATGTAACGGTCGATGAGACGCAGTTGGATATCGGTGATGCGATCGAGCAATTCCGATGCGTAGCCGGGATCCAGCGCCAGATCCATGAGCAACTGGGTAAGCCCTCGCATCGTCCACGCACGCTCGAAAAGCGCAAAGCCCAGATTCGGCACAACAAAACGCTCTCCGGCATCGTGTGCGATTGCATCGCACGCAGACATCAGCAGTCCGGCGCCGTCGGGATCGGGCCAGATGTAGCTGTCTAGATCCTGAACTCCCGCGAGGGGATTCACGACATCCAGGTAGCCTTCCGATTCGACGGAAAATCCGACTCCCCACCAGTCATAGCTGATCGCTCCGTCGCTATCCAGCCGTCTTTCAAAATCAATATCCACGCGAAGAAGGTGGTTATCCAGTACATCGGGCAGTTGGCCGGTGGATACACCGAATTGGGCTGCCAGTTTGCTGCCCATACTGCCGGTGTAGTTGATCTGCGTGGGGATACGGTCTACCGGACGATGACGCAGAGCGCGCAGCACACGCTCTTTGCGTGAGTACACTGCGGGCATTGAACCCATAGGAATCTCCGGGGGTGGCGGTTGCGTAGCGAAAACGCGTCCGCTGAAGTATGCCATGGCCGAAACCCGACCCGCAAGCGTAATGTCACTTCGCAATGCGTTGCCTACATGGCTATCCCTCAGGAAAATCGAGTTTTCGATTTGCGTTAGGCGCGGTTATAGTTTGCGCACATAGAAAAACAGAACGGAAATACGAGGCAATGTCCACTTTGGATTCATGAGACATGGTGTGATGACCCTCACTTCTTTGTGGTAGCAACCTCGAGGAGGAATGTAGATGGCCACGACGGTATTTGAACGGTATGGGGGATTTGCCACTGTGAGTAAGATCGTCCTCAGCTTCTACGACAAGATGCTGGATTCGCCGCTCACGAGCCCCTATTTCACCGGTATCGACATGAAGAGGTTGATAGACCATCAGACGAAATTCATCGCTACCATCATGGGCGGGCCGGCAAGCTACACAAATGAGCACCTGGATCACGTGCACGCACGGCTACGCATCAGCGACGAGGCCTTTGACGAAGCCATGCTTATGCTACGGGAAACTCTCGAAGACCATGACATGGAGGAGGCTGATATCCGCATCGTCGAGGATGAGATGATTTCGCGCAAAAAGTACGTCGTGAGGAACTGAACGTGGGAGACGCCGATACTCTGACCACGCCCGATGCCAAGACATTGCTCCAGATGGCACAAACCTTGAGCAGTGCTGTCGCTATTGTCGAACCAGAAGAGTGGATGATCACCTTTGAGAATGCAAACTTCTTCAAGTGGTTCCCGCCAAGCAGCGACGTCGACGAACCCCTCCCTGTAAGAGTGCCCGGCTTCAACGCGGACCGCGCTCGATCCCGTGTGGACGGGGGACGGCCCTACAGTTTCGAAACAGAGGTCAAGGTGGGCAATCGGGATTTGCCTTTGTCCGTGGAGTTGCGTCCCCTGCCCAGTGACGACGAAGACTTGATGGTCGTCGAGGTGCAAGACCGCTCCAAGCAAAAACAGGCCGAGTACATGCTCGAGTCATATTCCGCCATAGCTGAGAAAAACGCCCGCGACTTGGAGCGGGAGCGGGACCGGGTGGAACGTTTGCTGCTGAATATTATGCCCAAGACCGTGTACGAGGAGATGAAGGATTACGGCACTGTTACGCCGCAGGTCTTTGATAACGCCACGATCATCATGATCGATTTTGTCGGACACACGGAGATGGAAATCTCCCACGATCCTGCGGCGCTCGTCACCGAACTCAACGACATATTCACAGTGTTTGACCGCATTACGGACCTCTTTGGTTGCGAGCGCATTCGCACGATCGGCGACGCTTACGTCGCCGTATCAGGCGTGCCGGTGCCCACCATGGACCATGCACAAAACGCCGCACGCGTGGCGTTGCGCGTTCTGCGCTACATGGACCGGCGCAACTCTGCACATGCTGAGAACTGGCTGTGCCGCATCGGTATCAACACAGGCCCGGTCATCGGTTCACTGGTTGGGATTCAGAAATACGTATACGATATCTTTGGTCCGGGCATAAGCATGGCATCTCGCATGGAATCGTTGTCCGAGCCAATGAAGATCACCATAAGCGAAAGCACGTATGCTCTCATCAAGAATGACTTCGCATGCACGGATCGCGGTGAATTCGAGGTAAAGGGGTTCGGAGAGCAAAACCTCTATTTCCTGGATAGAGAATTGCCGCATATGCGCTAATCCGACCGACCAAGCTAAGACTATTCTTCCAGCAGGCTTCCCCAAATATCTAAGTCCAGCTCGATCTCGCCGCGGTTGAGTATATCGTCAAGACCCTCGTCCACGAGCGACAACTCCTCTAGGTCGAGGGCTACGAGGTGGAGGTCAGCCTCGGTCGCGTCGGTGACATATGCCTTGTCGAATCCCTGTCTTGGGTCCAGCCAGTAACCGCCCGCGGCGAGCTTGCCCCACCTGGTCATAAAATAGAGGATAACGTAGCGACGTCCGTTCTCATGCCTTCCGGCTATTCGCGTACCACTGACGCCGATTGGATACAGGAACTCCACGCCGGATTTCGTGCGCGCGGCACGATAATACTGTAATTCCTCGGTACGTATGAAACGATAGATAGCGCCTTCGACCAGCATCTGTTCGTCGCGTTCCGAATTTTCGCCAATAATCGCGGTGGCCCTAGCATACCACGCGTGTTCACACCTGACTACGCTACGGTGCGCAACTGCGATACGACGGACTGCGCGCAGATTGGGAGATGATGCAACGCGACAAGTACAATCAGGGAAGCGCTGAGACCACATCTAAACTGATCGATACCCCATTCTACAGAAGGAAAATCGCGTGAAGATCCGCAGCATCGAAGCTGTCCCACTGGAACACAAGTACACGGCGCCGCCCAAGTGGTACTCCGACTACGGGCCAAAGACTGAATCCCATGCCATCATCGTCAAAGTCGACACCGACGAAGGGCTGATCGGCTACGGCGAGGTTCATCCCGGCTACGGCTACACCGCAGGCGCTTGCTGGACCGCTAAGACCATCGTAGAGAAGGAACTGGCGCCCGAAATTATCGGTGAAGACCCCACACGCCCCGAGTATGTGTGGGAAAAGCTTTTCACGACGCCGCGCACTGAATTGGCCATGACGTACGGCTTCTCGCCGCCGCGGCTGGGTCGGAGGGGCGTCACCATCTGCGCCATGAGCGGTATCGATATGGCCCTGTGGGATATCTTCGGCAAATCGCTCGGCGTGCCGACCTATAAGCTGCTGGGGGGCGGATATCGCACCAAGATTGCGGCCTACGCCAGCGGCGGCCACGCGCCTACCGAACATGCCGGTGAGCAGGCGCTCTCATACCTGGCGCATGGTTTTCGTGCCATGAAGATGCGCGTCGGCGGCATGGATGCGCCGCGGATCACGGAGGGGTCCACCGCGCGCATCGCCGCTGTGCGTGACGCCATTGGCCCCGACATCGGCCTCATGATCGATGCCCACGGCTCATTGACCACGACGCAAGCCATCAATCTGGCGCTGGCTGCGGAAGAATACGACATTGCGTGGTTTGAGGAACCGGTTTCCAGCGACAATTGGAGTGGCATGGCGCGGGTACGCAATTCGACCAGCATTCCCATCTCTACCGGAGAGAACGACTTCACGCGCTACGATTTCCGCGAGATCATTGCCAACGAATCCGCCGACATATTGCAGCCCGACCTCGCGCTCTGCGGCGGGTTCACATCCGCGCGTAGGATTTCTACCCTGGCGCAGACAGCGAACCTGCAGGTGGCGCCGCATGTGTGGGGCTCGGCCGTTCTCTTCTACGCCTCGCTCCACCTGGCTGCCGCGATGCCGAACTGCCCGATCTTCGAGTACCGCACCGGTGAGTTTGGGCCATTCACGGACCTAGTCGACATACCACCGTCTGTCGATAGCGATGGTTTTGTGCACGTACCGGATCGACCTGGCCTTGGTTTCGAACTCGACCTGGACGAGGCCGCACGGAAATACCCGTTTGAATGATATCCATTGAGGATAGTACGTAAGTCAAGGAGGAAGAATGGACATCGTACAAGCCGTCATATCGCAGTACGCTGCCGCGCTCTCCATGTTGGAAGAGTGCGTTGTCGCCTGCCCCGAGGATCTATGGGACACGGACGACGCGCCCAATCGCTTTTATCAGATGGCGTATCACATACTGTTTTATACCCATCTTTATGTGAAGCCGAAGGCCGAAGACTTCGTGCCGTGGGTGAGACATGTCGAGGGTCATCACTCCTTCGGCGGACCGACGTATCCAGGCGGACCCATTCCACCCGAGGGCGAACCGTACACGAAGGACGACATTCTGGAATATCTTGCTATCTGCCGAGAACAGATAGCCACCATCGTCCCAACTCTGGATTTTGAGGCGGAATCTGGCTTCCCCTGGTTGCCATTCGGCAAGCTAGAGCTGCAGTTCTACAGCATCCGTCATATCATGCTCCACGTCGGTGAGCTGGCAGAGCGGCTCAGCGCCATGCGCGGGATCGAAGTCAGTTGGGTTTCTAAGGGAACAATCGAATCTGACTAGAAGGAGACATAGCAAGCATGTGCGCACGTATCGTCGATCTCACCCGTGTGATAGAGCCTACCGACAGGAATGCTGAACGCAAATTCGTCGTAAATATCCACGATGCGCTGCAGGAAGTATCGGGCAAAGTTCGCCCGCAAGGCGAATGGTATGTGATGTCCGATGTAGAGTTGATGAACCATGTCGGTACGCACATCGAAGTACCTTTCCACTGTCTGAAGGAAGGCGCAGACCTTGCGGGCATACCTATAGACCAGCTCGCGGGCGAGGCCGTCATACTCGATCTCCGCCAAGCGGAAGCGGACGGCGGTGTGACGCCGGAGCAGGTGCAGGCGGCGGCCGAGCGCGCAGGCGGTGTGCGCAAAGGCGATATCGTCTTCGGAATGATGGGGCCGACGCGTTACTTCTCCACAGCCGGGCTGCAATGGCTTGTGGACCAAGGAATCAAACTCATGGGCGTCGACTCCGTGGGTGTCGAACTGGCCCACGACAATACCCATGCCAACGTCAACCATCTCTTGCTCTTCCGCCAGGGTATTCCCCTCATCGAAAATCTGACCAACCTAGACCAAGTCAGCCAACCTCGTGTTCAGGTATATGCTCTGGTCGTACCGGTCAGACGGTTGGACGCTTTTCCGCTACGTGTGATCGCTGTGGAGAATTGAGCCGAACGTATTCGCAAACAGCCCCGGATGTTTGCCAACGGACGCCCGCAGTGTTTACAATAGAACGCCTATGATAGTTACAGTCCAGGCGGCGGGCATACTTAAGCAGCATATCGAAGCGGACAGCACGGTGGAGGATGTACGCACCGTCGGCGAGGCGGTTGAGCGATTACGGCTGCCCCAGTCCGGTGAGTTGATCATGCTTGTCAACGGCAAACCTGCCTACTGGAACACGGAGTTGTCCGACGGAGATACGCTCAATCTACTGCCAGGCATCAGCGGAGGTTGCGACGCCACGGAGGTTCACCGCGACCGCCCCCGATGCGCTTGAGTCCCCCAGATATGGCTAGTCCGGTCTCACGACACTGCTGATCAGTGCACAAGTCCGGGCTTTCTTTGGAGTAGCCAGCCATCTCGTTTGTCGAACCAGGACCGATATTTAGACAATTGAAGGAGAGTTACCTATGGCTGTTGGAGGCACATGGGGCAAGCTGTTGCACGTTGATCTGACCGACAACAACACTTGGATCGAAGAACCCCCAGACGAGCTTTATCTCAAGCTCGTAGGTGGGCGCGGTCTTGTGGCCTATCTGCTGTTGCGCGATCTTCCCGCTGACGCCGATCCACTGGGGCCGGAAAATCTACTGATCTTCGCGCCCGGCATTCTGCAGGGCAGCAACATCCCGGGCACGGGTCGACACGGCGTGGGCGGTAAGAGCCCGCTCACGGGGGCGATCGCCAGCTCGGAATCCGGTGGATGGTGGGGCCACGAATTCAAACGCGCTGGTTTCGATGCCCTCATCGTGCACGGCAGATCCAACTCGCCGGTCTACCTTTGGGTAAATGACGGCGAAGTCGAAATTCGTAACGCCGAGCACCTCTGGGGCAGAGATACGGCCGACGTGGAGTGGGCCATCCAGGAGGAACTGGATGACGACCGCATCCGTGTGGCGCAGTGCGGCATTGCCGGCGAGAACCAGGTGCTTTTTGCCAACGTAATCAATGACATCAATCGGGCTGCCGGGCGCGGCGGGTTAGGCGCCATCATGGGCAGCAAGAACTTGAAGGCTGTAGCCACACGCGGCACATTGCGCGTTCCGGTCGCTGAGCGCAAGCGCGCCGGCGCCGTCTCCAAATGGCTGGGCGACAACTACCAGACCAAGGCTGCGTGGGCCGTCGAGATGGGCACGGTACGCAATGTCACATCTTTAGGCGCAGCAGGCGCATTGCCTACGCGCAACTTCCGCGATCCCATGTTCGAGGAACGCGCATCGATCAGCGGTGAACTGATGTATGAGACCATCCTCATCGACCGCGATACGTGCCAGGTCTGCCCCATCACGTGCAAGCAGGTGGTGGAGTATGAAGACGAGCGATTCGCGGACAATCCTTACCTTCGCTCGGATGTGATTGAAAAAATCAAGATCGACAAGGCATATGGCGGCCCCGAATATGAGACGCTTGGCAGCTTAGGCAGCGCGGTCGGCGTAGACGATCTGCTCGCCGTAGCAAAGGCCAACGAATATACGGCTCGCTGGGGCATGGACTCTATTAGCCTCGGAATGACCATCGCCTACGTCATGGAATGTATGGAGGCCGGCGTGCTTACACCGGAGCAGACCGATGGATTCTCCCTGCTTTGGGGTGACGGGCCAGGCATGCTCGAAGCCATCGACATGATTGCCCACGGGCGAGACTTCGGCAAGCAGATGGGCCAGGGATCCAAGAAGCTTGCCGCGTGGCTAGGCGGCGACGCCGACAAGTTCCTCGTCGAGGTCAAAGGACAGGAACTGCCCATGCATGAGCCGCGCTTCAAGCACGCGTTGGGCGTCGGCTATGCGGTAGCTCCTGTGGGTGCCGACCACATGATGAATATGCATGATACTGGCTACGTCAATCCGGGTGATGCGCTGGAGAAGGTGGCCGCGGTTCAGCGGTTTGAGCCCATGCCGGCCACCTATCTGGGACCCGAGAAGATGGAACTCTTCTACCATGAAGTGAACTGGAAGCATTTTCTGGATTGTGCCGTCGTCTGTCATTTCCATCCGTACTGGTACACCCACATGGCAGAAGCGCTATCCGGCGTAACCGGTCATGAATACTCGCCGCGCGACATATTGACCGTGGGCGAGCGCGCCCAGGTCCTTAGTCGTTTGTTCAATCTGCGCGAGGGCTTTACGGCCGAGGACGACCGCATGCCGGAACGTGTGATGAAGGCATTCAAGAAAGGGCCGCTGGCCGGCATAGAGATTACACCGGAGGCGTTCCTCACCGCACGCAACTATTGGTACGAATTGATGGGCTGGACTGAGGCAGGCGTTCCCACCGAGGAGCGGATGGAAGCACTCGGCCTGAACGGCTTGCTGGATGAGATCGCCGTGGTCACGGCGTAGACTCTGCCCGCTGGGCACTGAATCGCAGAACAAACGGGGCGGCGAATTCGTCGCCCCGTTGCTTTTGGTCAGACTTGCGCCTCAAAACTTGATTGTGAATTTCCTTGACAAGTTAGAACGTATGTGCTATATTCTTTTCAAAAGGAAGTGGCGCAGCTGAGAGCTACTGAGATGGAAGGTAGGGGATGGCGTATGATAGCCGGGAGAGAGGTTCAGCGTATCGGACTTGGCTTTGTGAAGGCTTCATCGCCATCACATACGAAGGTGTGGTCACCGCGACATCGGCTCGGCGCATGGCTGGAACGCTGGGGACGACGGCTTCAGCATCGGACTCCTTCAGCGCGACCACTCGCAGCACGGACGTTGGTGGAAGTGCGCAGCCAAACAAAGGCTCACAAGTGGAGCAACAACTCCAACCGGTAGTCGATAGGATATATACCCCTTTTCGATGAGTGCGTGGCAGGTGGGATGGTTCAGGGAGGCGCCGAGTATCTTCGAAGATACTCGGCGCTTCGGCTTTTTGTCGTCTGTGGGCTACGTATACGCACCATACTTGCGGATTGCATCGCGCATGGCCAGCACGTTCTCCACTTTGCAATACGAGGTGATAGAGTTTGCGCTGGATATGAGGTAGCCGCCGCCTTTTCCCACCACCTCAATGCGCCGCTTCACCTCTGCGTCAACTTCTTCGGGTGTTCCCATCGTCAATGTGTAATGAAGGTCGATGTTGCCCGCCAGCGCCACCCGGTCCCCGATACGCGCTTTCATCGCCTCTATGTCCATGGGGCCCGGCTCGAATGGATGCATGCCTTGCATGCCTAATCCTAGGAGATCTTCCAGGAACGGCTTGAGGTCGCCGTCGGAGTGGAAAATCCACGGCAGCCCCGTGGCGTGGATGGCTTCCGCCACCCGCCGCATGTGCGGCATAAAGACCTGCCGTAGTATCTGCGGCGAGAACATGGGACCAGACCGGTACGCCATATCATCGAACGTCCAGACGTAGTCCATGCCGAGTTCCGGTAGACGCGGCAGAATGGAGATCGTCCAGTCGGCGAAGCGGCCCACCACGGTGTTTACCAGCCCAGGGTCATCGACTAGGGCATAGGAGAAGTTGTCGAGGCCCATGCTCAGCAACGTCGGCGAGACGCCCATGCGCATCTTAGCCGCCACCGCGTACTTGCCTTGATTGCGGCGGGCCAGTGTTTCTGCATCGCGGAACAGTCCAAGCGATTCGGCGCTGGGGAGATCGACCTTGTCGAGATCGGCCCGCGTCCGAATCTGCGGATGCGCCACAAAGGCGATGCCGTCGTGCTCTTCGTAGTCCACGAAAAGCGGCGGCACAAACTGTGCGATGAGATTGTCCAGCCCCAGCAGTTCGTTGATCTCTTCGGGGAGGTATACATCTTTGCCCAACAAAGCGCGTTCCATGGGCGGATCGACACCGCCCTCGATCCAGGGTACGCGATCCGCCTGTTCGCGTCGCAACGCTGTCAATACTCGTTCACGGGAGTTCATTCGTCGCTCGTTTTTCGGGTATGCGGATGCAACCACTGCGCGGCCTTATCCGGCCAGGACGCACTCCACGATGTTGTCGTCAAAGCTCATATCGATTGACTGTCCTGGATCCAGCACCAGAAAATCCTCGTCCCATTCGCCCATGATCAGTTTGCGAATTAAAACTAGGTCGCCTGTCATCTTCTCGTATAGCCAATTGCGACGCTGGGCAATCGCCTCTGCGTTGGTCGCTACGGCCGTACCGTCTCCGACACCCATGTCGATAAAGACCGCACGCTGATAGTGCGACTCCCAGGCGCCCATGACTTCCATAAGGTAATCGGCATTATCCTTGCCGAACTTCTCCACATACTCTTGATACTGCGCGGCGCTGTCCGTGCTTGCGGACGTAGCGCCTAGGGCATCGCCGGGCTTGCGCCGTTCAATATAGTCTATCGTGTACCAGTATGTGCCCGGGTTGTCCTCGAACTGCTCTTTGTACCGTGTACGATCGCCCAGGAAGAGCGTAATGCAATCGTGCGCTCGCGGGATTATCATGGGGATCTTTGGCGATGAGAGTCCCACCGTCGCCTTGCCGCATATGCCATAGCCCAGAATGATGGCGTCGTAGTCCTCGGCGGAGGTGGCGTCGACGGCCTCTTGCAACAACCGCCGCAACTCGTTGGGCCGGTTATGCAGCCCCAAGGCAAACAGCTCAATATCCACGATGTGCGGGGACTGTGCGGCGCTCAGATAGATCAAGCGCGCCAGCGCCTCGCAGCCCAGACACTTTAGTCGCATGGTATTTCCTTCTGTACTCGGCCGCTCGACTGAAACGTGACGGAGACGGCGACGGATGACGGATTTGTCCATTATAGCAGAACCAAACTACAACGAACTCAAGCTGCTTGCAGAACTTCGGTAACGGGCAGATCGGAATGCTGCAGATCTGGGCGTTTGTTTGCTCATGACTTGAGAATTGGACTCATTTTTCGCGATCGTGGCGTCTGTCGGGTACGATAACAGCAGATCACCGCGAATCGACCATCCTTTCGAAGTAGTGTCGCCCCATCAAAGAGGCCCCTTGATATGAGTGAAGCACCGATCCAACTGCCCGTCGCTAGTGCACAGGAAATCATCGGCCTGCAACAGATTGCGAACCGCATACGCGACCAGATCGCGCGAGTCATCGTTGGCAAGGAAGCAACGATCGACCTGCTGCTTGCAGCCCTTTTCTGCGACGGACACGTGCTGCTGGAGGATGTACCCGGCGTAGGCAAGACTATGCTCGCCAAGTCATTGGCGCGCTCTTTGGGATGCACCTTCAACCGCATTCAGTTCACGCCGGACCTACTGCCCTCGGATATCACTGGCGTCAATGTATTCAATCAGCAACGCGACGAGTTCGAGTATAGATCTGGACCAATTATGGCGCAGATCGTATTGGCCGACGAGGTCAATCGCGCCGGGCCGAGGACTCAATCCGCACTGCTGGAAGCTATGGAAGAGCGACAGGTCACAGTGGATGGCGAGACTCGCCGCCTGCCCTACCCGTTTCTTGTACTGGCAACCCAGAATCCCATCGAGCTTGAAGGCACATTTCCCCTTCCGGAAGCGCAAGTGGACCGTTTTCTCATGCGCGTCGGCGTCGGCTACCCGAAACGCAATGAGGAACGACAGATCCTTCGCCGATTCCGTACAGAGAACCCCCTGGATGAAATCGAGCCTCTGGCCGACGCGGATGATCTGCGCCGCGCACACGCCACCTGCCGCACGGTATTTGTGCATCCGGCGGTCGAAGATTACATTTTGGACCTTGTGATCGCCACGCGAGAACACGCGGACACAGAACTGGGAGCAAGCCCGCGCGGCAGCCTTGCCCTGTACCGCACCGGTCAGGCGATCGCAGCCATGCGCGGGCGTACCTACGTGATCCCCGACGACGTGCAGGAACTCGCCACCCCTGTGCTCGGACACCGCGTCATCCTGCAGCCGGATGCACGATTACGAAGACGTACGGTTGGCCACGTACTCGAGGAGATCATGGCCAAGACACCCGTTCCGGTGGAAGAAGTCTGGCAACCGACAGCCGGAACCGCATCCAAACCGGTAACCTAACGGAATCGCCGTGAACAAGATATGGTGGCTGGTTCTCACCGTTCTCTTTATCGTCGGTGTGCTTCTACGCCTGGACGCGCTGCTGCTCATCACCTTCTTGCTGGCGCTGATCGGTATGACCGCATGGCTCTGGCAGCGCACGTGTCTACAAGGCGTACAATACCGGCGCGAATTCGAAAGCACACGGCTCTTCTACGGCGACGTCACCGAGCTTCGCATCGAGGTCACGAACGCCAAACCGCTCCCGTTGCCCTGGCTGCGCGCCGAAGATGAGTTTTCCTCCGCCCTGGAGGTCACGCCGGAGAAGGCCGTCTATAGCTTCCGATCAGGCCGCCGCATCCTCTCCAATTTGCTGACACTGCGCTGGTATGAGCGGGTAACGCGCCGCTTTCAAGTCCGAGGCACGAGGCGCGGGCTGTGGCACTTTGGTCCTGCCTCCCTAGCTTCTGGAGACCTATTCGGCTTTGGCCTCAAGTACGAACAGGTAGAGGGACAGACAAGCATCCTTATATACCCAAAGCTGTTATCGTTGCCCGACATGGGAATCCCGGCGCTGCGCCCATTCGGGGACCTGGCGACGTCGCGCAGGCTGGTGACGGATCCCATGCGGATCATGGGTGCGCGTCCCTATGTGTCCGGCGATAGCTATCGCCACATTCATTGGAAGGCCACCGCCCGGCATCGCGAATTACAAACTAAGGTGTTTGAGCCGGTCGCAGCTCGCCCCGTCGCCATATTCGTCAACGTCAACACGTCGCGATATCTTATCGAAGGACTGGATACGGAGTTGCGGGAGTATGCGATCAGTGCGGCGGCATCCGTTGCACGCTGGGCATGTGAGAGCGGTCAACCAACCGGCATGTACGCGAATGCAGTCATGCAACCCGGCGGCTTACGCCTTCGCCTTCCGCCACGGATTCACCCGGACCAACTACTCGAAATACTGGAATCCCTTGCGCGCCTGACAGGCTATGGGCGCTGGCCCATGGAAACCCTGGTGGCAGAAGAGAGCCGGCATTTCGCCTACGGAACGGCCGTCGTGGTAGTTAGCGCCGTGGTCAGCGATGAACTAAAAGAAGTCTTGGTAGATCTCAACGCGCGGGGTAGCACCGCTACGCTGATCACGGTGGGCGAACCCATGGATGCGGATCTTCCGGTCGAAATACGACACTTTCCAATCGGTGGAAGAAAGGAGTGGAATGAATTGGCGTCGCTGGCCATGGATTGAGCATGGCGCGCTTCCCTTGTCCGTGTTGGTGATGCGCCTCAGTTGGCTATGGCTATGGCTGTTGATCCTGGGGCGCTGGCTTTTTCCGCCAGAAATGCGGCCAATCCTTCCGCTCTGGATGGTGACCGTCCTTGCACTGGGCGGAGCCCTTACGGCGCGTATCGCCCCTCAGTTTCTCGAACAGAGGCGAGCGCGGGCTCTGGCGGCCGGGATGGGGCTTGGCGCCATGTTATTCGTAGTTTGGTGGCGTGTCGCCAGGGTCGACAGCGCACTATGGGATGTGCGCTGGGTTGCTGACGAGGCTGTCGCGCTCACGCACTGGAACGGTGTGCTACCGCTCTCCGCCGGCGTCCTGGCAACCAGCGCCTATTTGTGGCTGTCCGGCATTCGGGACAGTGCGGCGCCCAACCATGACGATATCTGGCGCGCTTTTGCCAGCGGTTTCGTTGCGCTGGTATTGCTGCTCATCGCCGGTCGGTTGGATCCATCGGGGCCGCCGGTCGGAACCACAGTCTGGATTGTGCTGTTCTTCGCCGTGGGCATGACTTCGTTGGCCATGGTCGGTCTCAGAACTGCGCGAGGAATTCGTAACACGGCCGCACCGCTCCCCGTGAACCGTTACTGGGCGGGCAGCATCGTCACGATCGTCGTCCTGTTGCTGTTGGCGGGGTTCCTGCTCGCCCTTTTCGTCACGCCAGAAGGCGTAGCTCAGGCAATGGGCGGGGTAAGCCGAGTACTCGGGTGGATAGCCAATATTGTCGGCTACGTGCTCTACGCACTCGTATATGTTCTGTTTCTGGTGCTCACGCCGTTGATACACTGGCTTGAGTCGCGCATGGGCTCATGGTTCCAATTCGACACCGAACGAATGCAAGACATGCAGAGGGGGCTTATGGAACCTCCCGATCAGCCCGGGACGGTAACGTTGCCTCCGGCAGTGGATGAGTCACTTCGCTGGGTATTCCTACTAATCGCCATCGTCATCGTAGCCATTGCATTTGCCTCGGCTCTGCGCAGGTTGCGCAAACGCGAAGCAGAGAATGAGGACGAAGTCCGCGAAACGATACTTACCCAAGCTCTCCTGCGCGACCAGGCGCAATCGCTCTGGCAGCGCTGGCGAGATCGCCTGTTCCCAAGTCATTCGGGAGCGACCAGTCCATTTCTTTCGCTGGGCGGCGTGGTTGAAAGCCGTCGACGCGTACGCGCGGCGTATCAGGCATTCTTGGCTGCCATGATGGTTCACAACAATGCACGCGCCCCTTCAGTTTCACCGCATCGATTCGCTGAGACGGCGCGGGCGATCGTTCCGGCCAGCTCTGAGGCAATTGATCGCTTGACCGAGCGCTATATGGCAGCCCGCTATGCCCCGATCGATCCTACGATGCAAGAAGCCACGGACGCAGAAACCGCATGGTCCGACATTCGCACCAGCCTTGATACAATTACAGAATAGAATGGCGGCGTGAATGCATGCGGGAGTTTGGGAAACGAGCCCCGTAAAAGAGGTGGGCTGTTACCGGCCGGAGGGTGTCTTCGCCGATAACAGCCCAGGCCACTCGTCAGATGGCCACAAGAAGGAGCATTGTGGTCAAGTCAGGGGTCCCGTCCCAACCCGACCAGTTGCCTGCACGTCGGGTGTTACCCCTAGTGCAATTATGATGACGCTATGCCTAGGAAAAGGTTACGGGGAATTCGCGACGAATATCAACGAATTTTGATCTTGCTTTGGTTTTGGAAGTATCGCGGCCGGTTGGGAGGCCGTGCAGCGAAATTCGGTGCGGCTCACTGTGGTTGTCTTCGTTCTTGTGCGGCCTGAAATCCGCACTTTTCGTTGCTACTCATCTGAGTATACCACATAGGTCGCGCGAGGACTGGCATGTTCGAACTACCCGAATACATAACAATTGCACGGCAGATGAACCAGTCGCTGGCCGGCAAGACTGTCTTGCAGGGCAATCTGGGCAACACACCCGGGAAATTCCTCTGGTATAACCGCAGCCACGAGGAGTTTACACAGCTCACCTCGGGCAAGACTATCGGTGCAGCAACGGTGCGCGGGCGATGGCTGTTCGTCCCGCTCGATCCTGGATACGTGCTAGTACTTGGCGAGTGCGGCGGCAAGATCCTGTACCACGAGCCTGGGTCCGCCTTCCCCAAGAAGTACCATCTCCACATTTCGTTCGAAGACGATTCGTTCCTTACGACAATGACACAGATGTGGGGCGCCATGGAACTCTATGAAGCGGGTCGCGAACTTGAGCGAGAATACATCAAGAATATGAGACCTACGCCTACCGACCCGGAATTCACGTATGACTACTTCGATCAACTCGTGGGAGAGGTTCGCCAGGAGAGGAATTACAGCGCCAAGGCGCTGCTAACGCAGGACCAACTGATACCGGGTCTGGGCAATGCTATCGCTCAGGACATTCTGTTCCAGGCCAAGCTCCACCCCAAACATGATATCGGTGACCTCGAATCACATCAGAGGCGAGTGTTCTACGATGCCATACAGCAAACGGTCAATGACGTCGTCGAAGCAGGTGGCCGCTACGACGAGGTTGACCTCTACGGAAAGCCAGGCAGATATGCCCGGATCATGGACAAGAACGCGCTTGGTAATCCGTGCCCCCGATGCGGCGGCAAGGTGACGAAGATCCAGTACTTGGGTGGATCCTGTTACCTCTGTGAGAGCTGTCAAGTGTAGAGGGATTACTGAGGAACCGCTGCTATGGCAGCACGCCTCGACGGGTTCAATCGCTATGCGTTGCTACACAAGCGATTATTATGCGGCAAATGTAGAGATAGTTGCACATCATGCCTTGTCATGCGATCATGGAAGCTACCCTTCGGTAGTGTATCTCGCTGTGTCACACTTGTGCTAGGTGTGGCTGCCGGAGGCGCACGTCTCAAACTGAACTGCTCATGGAGCCAGCAACGAGAAAGCGAGTACCACCATTGGCTACAACCACGGAAGAAGCCATTACCACCCTAGCGAATCAAGCGCTTACCTCGAATGAACGTGAGACTGCCATCCACTATCTGCAGTACAATCCGTCCGGTGAGGGTGTGAATGCTCTGGTTGCCGCTCTGCGTGATCGTGATCCCGGCGTACGTTATGCTTGCAGCACGGCACTGGCTACCCTTGGCGAACTGGCGCTGATACCCCTCCTGCGAGCGATATCGAGCACCGACAACGACGCTATGCTGCGCGAGGGTGCGCACCGTGTTCTGGCTCACAGTACCAACCGGGACGTGCGAGATAAGACTGCCGAACTACGGAAAGCCCTCGTCGGTCCGGGTGCGCAGCTTGCCAGCATGGAGGAAGCAGCGAAGCTGTTATATCGAAACTAGGCAGCGCCGAATTTCGCCGCCGGTTGTCTGTCCACCTCAAACGTTTCGATTGGGCCAAACCAATTGCGGTCTCCCGACAGGGGGCGAGTCGCGTACAGCCGACATACTCCGCCTATATTTGGTTTGGGCGTGCCTAGTCCTGCGAGAGTATCAGTGCGCTGTAGGGCGCGAGCGTTACGTTGCCCCAGTATGGCATAACTCCGTTCTCCGGCGCTTTGGCCGCGATGACATCCGGACACCCACGATCGCCATAAATATCGCCGTATCTTTGAAGATCGCTATTCAATCGCACGCGCCAGACGCCTTCGCGAGGGAAACCTATCGTATACGCCGGCTGAATCCGATTGGCGAAATTTGCAACTACGACCACGTCGTCGCTGCGACCGCCATAAGCCCAGCGATGAAACGCGATCAGCTTGTCTCGCTCGTCCGCATGAAACACGTGGATGTGCGGCCCCTGAAGTCCGGCGCTGTGTCCTGTGAGATTACGACGCAGCCGAACTAGGTCTGCATATAACGTGATCGTCCCGGCGTGCACTTGCGCCTTCGACCAATCGAGCAGACGACGGTCATCGAACCAGCCGTCTTCCAAAAACTCCTGTCCCTGGAAAATCATGGGAATGCCGGGAGCCGTGAATACGAGTACCGCGCCCAATCCCGCTCGCTTGCTGGCGAAATAGCCGGCTGCATCGTCGCGCGAAATCTCATAGGGAACTCGCGCTTTTCCGTTGGCTACTTCGTCATGTGACTCAGTGAAAATCACTCGATCGAATCCTCGACCGTTGAAACTCGCCGCGAGCACGTTTTGCAGGGCCGCCATGCTGCGTTCTTCGTCGCGGATTCTGAGCAGAACATCGCGTACCGCGTGCACAAATGCAGCGTCCCATTGCGCATCGAAGCCGGCGCCAGCCTCGTCTAGGGTCTGTGTCAAGCTCGCGTTATTCTGCATATCCTCTGCGATGGACAGCCGGCCCGGCAGGGCAGTGTGGATTCTCTCGTTGATCTCACGCATGACGCGCCAACCGTCGGGCAGATTGTTTGCCTCGCCGTTATCGAATCCGCTTGCCGTACGAATGTACGAAGTCGCATCCCAACGCAAACCGTCCGCGCCCAATTCCTCAAGCCACATCATGGCGTTGTCCACCAGGTAACGCCGCACTTCGGAGCGGCCGTAGTCCGGCCGTGTGTGCGCCCATGGCGTCTTTGCCCGCCAGTCGTTGTAGAAATAGATGCCGCCCTGTTCATTCTCATGCCAGCCGTCATATTGCCACAACGCAAGTTCCTGCGGACCGAAGTGATTGTAGACTACGTCGATAATCACGGCGATACCGTGACCGTGCGCCTCGCGGATCAGCGTATGCAGTGCTTCTCGCCCTCCATACGCATTCGAAACTGCAAATGGGTGGCCTGGATTGTATCCCCACGAAAAGTCGCCCGAGAACTCCTTTACCGGCATCAACTCGATGGCGTTCACGCCCAGTGTTCGTAAGTAGGGAAGCTTCTGGACCACGCTGTCGAAAGTGCCCGCCCTGGCGTCGCCATCTCTGCCGCCCGTTGGAGCAAAAGTCCCGACGTGTAATTCGTAGATCACCAGATCTTGCAGGGAAGGCGTCACGAACTCGCCGCGATCCCGTTCAGTATCCTCTGTGATGACTACGCTATTTTGATCCGGACGGGTTACCTGGCGTGCATAGGGGTCCGTGCGCACTAATGTCTCGCCGGACCGCCGTATCACATATTTGTACTCATCCCCCGGACGCGCCTTCTGCACCTTCGCAGACCAGCAACCGTTACCCTCTCGCGATAACGGTGTACGCCACTGTGACCAGTTATTGAAGGAACCCACCAGATACACCGCGTCGGCGTGCGGCGCCCACACGCGAAAATCGACGCCGTGTCCGTTTGCGACCGCGCCCATGCCAGGCTGCGCGGCAGGCGTCACAAGACCCAGTTTTCGTTTGATGAAGGCGATTGGCCGGTCCACGAGTTCGGACCGAACCGACGCCTGTTCTAGCCAGTTCGACATGCTGGAAACTCTCTACTCCGCGCGCCAGTTTGATTCTGTCTCTGGCCGAGCGCGCACTCCCTACCGGTATCGTTGTTCCTCGATTTCTTACCTCCGGAACGGGGAACCATAGTACTCGCGGACGACAACCATGCAAAACGCAAGTCGCTGCCGTCAGCAGTTATTCTGTCCCACACGATTGCAAGTGCCAGGTCACGTGACACAGGTCCATAGTGAGGCACCCGTACAGAACAAGATGCACGCTCGTCGTGGTCTATCTATGTGTTGAGCAGTGCACGTGCGGGGATATACAACGTGCGGCGGGCATGTCGGCTGAAGTCGTGAGGTTTGCTAGAGCCCATCGCGCAAATGTTACTATGGTTCGACGTAGTTGGGGTCTATGTTTCGCAGTTGCTCGAGCGTAATGGGCTCACTGCCGTGGCCCGCGTAGATAATCTCGGGACCGGCTTCTGCCAAACGTATCAGACTTCGCGCTACCTCTTGCCAATCCTGTGCATAGGAGCGCTGGGCGTGGACTTTGCGGCCCGAAGCAACCAGATCACCAGCGAATGCCATCGTGTCGTTGACGATGAGCGTGCTGGAACCAGGGGTGTGTCCCGGTGTATGCATCACATAAGCATCGATCCCGTACTCTTGCAAAGAATCGCCGTCCTCCAGCAGAATATCGGCCTCCGTGGGCGTCACCCGCAGCAGTGGTTCGATATAGGGTAATGTGGCATTGGACAGTCGCTTCCAGTCGCGCACAGTCCCAAGCTCTGTACGACCCAGCGCCATGGGCGCTGCGTCATCCTTATGAATTGCGATGGGTGCGCCGGTTTTCTCGCGTATGGCGTTGGCGGCACCGTAGTGGTCGATGTGCGCGTGCGTGATGTAGATCAGCTTCAAGTCGTCCCTGCCTATTTCCCGCATCTTTCGGTATACCTGCCGCTCCGAAAAAGGAATTCCGGCGTCGACCAGAATCAGACCTTCCGGCGTCTCCAGCAAATAGGCGTTGCTGGCGATCATGTTGATGGGGTGGACGATGACTTCGCTGTTTTCCGGCATGGTTTTTGTTTCAGGCTCCGACTGTAGTGGTGCTGCACTGTCCTCAGCAGAAGCGGGGGCAGCACTAGCCACCATACTCACTGGGGAAAGCGAGAACAGAATCAGCGAGAACAGGAAAATTGTCAGCCTAATCCATCGTGTTGATTGCATATGCAAGTTTCTCCAGCAACCTAGCCTATCACTTGGCGGCAATCACGGTAGAGACCACTAGACAGGCGAAGTACGAATATCGTCTGGCGTGCCTGCCCCGGCGCCCGCGAAATAGGTTGTTCTAAAACGATTATACCACTGCGGTGACAGGTAAGCCGTGCCTGTCTGCCTGAGGTGCCAGTCTTGAGTTTCTCGTGCCGATACATTATGATGCAGCCCACTGTAGCCGGTGTGTGCATTTGGCTGGATCGGACGCCGAAGGTGCCGCATCAAAAGGAGCGTAGCAGCGGATGAGCCAACACGAGATCGAAATTTCTTCTCCTACAATGCCCTTGACAATGCCGGAGCACGCGCCACGCGCTTTCCACATATTGGCCAAACCCACTGGTGCAATCTGCAACCTCGACTGCCAGTATTGTTTCTTTTTGACCAAGGAGAAGCTCTACCCGGGCAGCAAGTTCCGCATGACGGACGATCTGCTGGAGATCTATATCCGCCAACTCCTGGAGTCGCAGCAGGTGCCCGAAGTCAACCTTGCTTGGCAGGGCGGCGAACCGACGATGATGGGGTTGGACTTCTTCCGCCAGGCAATGGATCTAGTGGAGAAGTATCGCAAACCCGGACAGACAGTTTCACACAGCATGCAGACCAACGGCACGTTGTTGAATGACGAATGGGCGTCCTTTTTCAAGAAGCACGATTTCCTCATCGGTTTGAGCGTGGACGGTCCGCGCGAAATCCACGATGCCTATCGCTGGGACAAAGGTGGGCGCGGCAGCTTCGATCGTGTCATGCGCGGCTATGAGGCGCTCAAAAGAAATGACGTGGACTTCAACGTCCTCTGCACAGTACACGCGGCCAATGGTGACCATCCTGTGGAGGTATACCGTTTCTTCCGCGATGAGTTACAGGTCGACTTCATTCAGTTCATTCCCATCGTGGAGCGCATCAACGAAGACGGCCTAACGCTCTACCAAAAAGGTAACCAGGTCACCGATCGCTCCATTACGGGCGAGAAATATGGGCAGTTCCTGATTGGCGTGTTCGAAGAGTGGGTGCGACGCGACGTCGGCAAGGTCTACGTGCAGATCTTTGACGTGACGTTGGGCAGCTGGGTGGGCCAACACAATCTGTGTGTATTCTCGCCGACCTGCGGCAATGCGCTTGCAATCGAACACACCGGCGACCTCTATGCGTGCGACCACTTTGTGGAGCCGGATTACTTGTTGGGCAACATCCGCGAAACCCATCTTATCGAGCTAATATCCTCGCCTAAGCAGCGGAAGTTTGGCCAAGACAAGGCAGACACGCTTCCTCAGTTCTGCAGGGAATGCGACGTGCGCTTCGCCTGCCACGGTGGATGTCCGAAGAATCGCTTCATCGAAACGCCGGACGGCGAACCTGGCCTAAACTATCTTTGTCCGGGCTACAAGGCATTCTTTCACCATGTCGCCCGGCCCATGCACATCATGGCCACATTACTGCAGCAAGGGCGGGCTCCCGCGGAGATTATGGGTGTTCTGGCTGCCGAGGAACGACAGATGGAAACCATGTTTGCCAATGTCAAGCGCAATGATCCGTGCCCGTGCGGCAGCGGCAAGAAATTCAAACATTGCCACGGTCGCGGCATGTGACGTTGTTATTCGACTAATGGCCGACGGTATCCGGCCGACCGTTCGACGATTCATGAACAGCAGCGCTCATTTGCCACAATGAACGACCCCTTTTTCGATCTGCTCAGCGCCAACTCGTTACTTCGGGGTCTCGCCCCCGATGTATTGCACGAATTGCGTGAAGCGGGGACTATGCGCCGGTATACGCCGGGCTCGGCCATTATTCGTCAGGGAGACCCGGCTCTGATGTACCATTTCGTATTCTGTGGCCATGGAAAAGTCACGCAGATAACCCCCGACGGGCATCAAGTCCTCATACGGTTCGTGCGGCCGGGTGGCAGCTTCGGACTGGCATCTGTCCTCGACGGCTTTCATTATATGTGGTCCGCACATGCGATTGGCGAGACTCGAACTATGGCGTGGTATGGGGAAGTACTTGCCCAATTCATGGAACGCTATACGGGTCTTTCATTCAACGCGCTGCGAATCTCCATGATGCGCAACAATGAGTTGGAACAGCGCTACCAGGAGTTGCTGACCGATTCGGTTGAACAGCGGGTAGCCCAGGCATTGCTAAGACTGAGCGATGACGTCGGTCGCAACACCGCGGAAGGTATCCTTATAGACGTCCCCCTCTCTCGAGCAGACTTGGCCGACTATGCTGGCACCACCCTCTACACCGTCAGTCGCCTCATCCAGAAATGGGAAACCGCCGGTCACGTCAGGAGCGGTCGCGAGCGAGTAGTCGTGCGCGACAGCCAATCACTCCACACATTAGCCTCGTTCGATCAGGCCTCCGCTAACTAGATCATCCCTAACGTCATCCTATTGCAGTTCCCGCTCGCATTCTAGAACTTGGACCACAAAACGTCTGGCGACATTCCTCGCTACATACGCTTCTTTGCTGTGGAACAAAGACATCGACGGATGTACCATGCTACATTGGCTTGGCTTTGATAGTAGGACTTCAATTCTGGAATGGGTACCGTTGTCCGATAGTTCTGTACGCGGTTCAGCGTGATTTTCCTACGCCAGCACTCGTGTGCATCTGCCGGCAACGGACCCGCAATAAGCAGCAAATGATGCTAACAACGATTACAGGAGTTTGAAATGGGTAAGATTTCTACATACTACAAAGGCGAAATGCTGTTCGAGAGCGAAATGGGCAATCACAAGCTAACGATCGATGTCCCAGCGGCCATGGGCGGCAGCGATCGTGGACCGACACCCCCTGAGCTGTTCGTCGCATCGCTCGGTTCGTGCATCGGTGCGTTTGTCGCCAACTACTGTGCCAAGAGCGGCGTCGATGCCACAGACCTGCGTGTGGACGTCACTTTCGACAAAATGGACAATCCTACGCGGTTAGTCAATCTGTCAGTTTCCGTCTTCCTGCCCCATGGAGAGTGCAAGAATCGCCGAGAGGCAATGCACCGTGTGGCGGAACATTGCCCAGTGCACGAGACAATCACCTCCATGGAACAGGTCGAGATGAAGATCTTTGACAAGACGGAGATGGCGGTAGCCGGCTGATCCTGAGCGAGGACGCGTGATTGCGTCCTCGCTACCTATTCGGCCTGCGGTCTTACTCAATGACAGTTCGTCTGCTGCGGCAACACTGGTGGAGGCGATGTGCGGACGGTCGTTTGTCGTGTACATGGTGAGAATAGTACGCGGGAGGCTTATCGGCGGCTACTCGCCGGTGGTTTTGCGCCGGCTAGCATCAAGGTGCAAGGCACTGTCGGCGCAGCATGTTGTTCATTAGTCTGGAGATCCGTGCTCTGGAAATCACTCATCCACTTACGGTGGGGCGATTCCCTCGTCATAGTGCGCACAGCCGATCAGCACGCGCCGCGCGCTGCGACGATTCTGACAGCAGCAGGTGGCGCTGACGTAATCATACGACCTGTGCACGCTTGCCATCGCTATTGAGCGTCGGCGCAGCGCCACAAACTGGCGATGCTCCCGCCGATGCGAAGCCACTCGTTACATCACGCCGGTGACAGAAAAATCACCGGCGTGATGCATTTTGAATGCTTTTCACTAGTTCGCTTTTCGCTGCCGTACGCGCATAAGTACGCCCCGATTTGATGGACACAGATGCTCGGGATATGATGCGACGAAGTTGCAGGCATTGTCTCGCAGCCAAGGGGGAGAACCGTTGGGCGCGGTAGGGCCGCCAGACGAAGCGAATACCCAGCCAGGAATGCTGAAACAGGGTACATTGTGGGACCGGGCTCAGGCCGCCGCTCAGCACGCGCTCGCATGCGGCGCTCTCAAACCGATTCCGGCCGTGGCCGAAAGGGTACACGACGGCGGAATTGCGTTCACAGTCTGGCGTTTGGCCCAGCCCTCAACGCAGCTCCCCGCTGATAGGGCACAGTTCGCAAAACCGGCGTGGTCAGAGCGCGACGCCAATCCGTTTCTGCCCTACGACCCTGACATGTTCGTGTGCGATCTGAGCGATACCCATGTGTGCCTGCTCAACAAGTACAACGTGCTCAATACGCATCTCTTGCTTGTGACGCGCGCGTTCGAACATCAGACAGATTGGTTGACCGTTGCCGATTTTGAGGCCGTGCGATTGTGTATGACCGAATTTGATGGTCTGGCTTTTTACAACGGGGGCAGAATCGCTGGGGCAAGTCAGCGCCATAAACACCTGCAGTATGTACCCTTGCCTTTGGCCCCCAATGATGTGGGTCTGCCCATCTCCGCTGTTGTGCCGGCCGCCGAGTGGCACGACGACATCGGTAGGATCGATTCACTGCCGTTTGTGCACGCGCTAGCCCGAATCGGAGCAGGCGCCGGTGAAAGCAACGTAGCCACGCTGCAGGCGGAGGCGCTGCTCGAGACATACCGGCGGCTTCGATCGGCCGCAGGTATCCCCGTCACCGGCACGCAGCGCCAATCCATGGCCTATAATCTGCTGGTCACGAGCGACTGGATGCTGATCGCTCCGCGCCGCGCAGAGTCCTATCACGACATCTCCGTCAACGCTTTGGGCTTCGCCGGCTCACTGCTGGTGCGAAATATCCCTCAGCTTGACCTGATACGGTCGATTGGCCCACTGGCGCTTCTATCGCACGTGGGCGTGCCGCGATAACTCGACGACCGGTAATCACTTCCCTGTTTCAACGTGACGGCGCTCAACAAGCGTCACGAACGCTTGGCCTAGTCGAGGTTGACGTGTACGGGCTTTCCTCCCTGCGCCGCTGACTCATCGATGGCAAAGCAGACCGCCATGCTCTTGTATGTGTCATGAATCGACGCATGCGACTCGATATCGTTGTTGATACAGTCAATGAAGTGGTCGATTTCCGCACGAAACGGGTGATGAGACACGTCACCGCTGTTCGGTTCAATCGTCGGGAAAGACCAATAATCGGTGGCGCCGGGGTAATGGCTCGATGAGTAGACACTGTTGTTCTGGATCGTGCCTTCCGTACCGAAAAGCCGACAGTTGAACCGATACGGTGTGTCACCGTCCATGAGCGATGAAAGCTTGCCGACGGCTCCATTGGCGAATTTGGTCGAAGCGACGGTCACTGGATCGAAGTCGAATCCCAGCGTTCGTTTGGGAGCAGCCGAGAAGGCGGCAACCTCAACGATCTCACCGCCAAGATAGCGCATCATATCGACGGCGTGACAGCCGCCCGATAGCACCGCACTTCCCACCACATCCTTGCTCAGGTGCGGCCCGCCAGCCCTGTTGGGCGGGACCGGATGCCAGTAGTCGGCCTCACCGTAGATCAACTCGCCGAGCACGCCATCCTCGATCAGCTGTCGCACAGTGACGAATTGCGGACTCCAGCGGAGGACAAAACTGGTGACGGTCTTTACATCCGCGTGCGCCACCGCCTCACGAATTCGCTGCACGTCCTCGGGCGTGATTGCCACCGGCTTCTCGATCACGATGTGCCGGCCCGTCTCCGCGGCTCGCACACAATGATCTGCGCGAACATGGGCATGGGTACACGAGACCACAATGTCAATACGGTCATCGGCAAAGAAATCATCGAGCGTCGCAAACTCCACTGCGTCCACGCCATGACTTTGAAGCAGGTGTGCCGCCTTGCCGGGCGTCCGATTGAATATGCCTACAATCCGAGTCTGTGGATGGTCGCGAAACGCCTTCACGTATTCACCGGCCACCCAACCTGCGCCGACTAAGCCCACTCCGTATCGTGCCCGATCGCCCATATTATGTCTCCACTGCTGTTGCAAGCTATCAAGTTACGAATGTTTTGCCATCTTGGCCATTTCGTCCGGTGTATGGCCCATCGCGCGCAGTAGCTCCTGCTGTTCGCTCAACGGCATCCATGGCGCGGACGGCCGGTAGGAAGCGCGTACCATATCGTGTCCACCCAGTAGCGTCAACGTATTGCGAATCAGCGATTTGCCGTTGCGTTGGTTCATCGCCACATCGTAGAACGGAAACTCACCGGGTACGAGCTCGAATAAAGCGATATCCGCATACGCGCCAGGCTTCAGCGTGCCGATCTCGTTCTGCATACCGAGAACCTGCGCAGGATGTGCGGTGGCTGCCTCGATGACGTCGGCAAAGGTCATGCCCAAAGCAAGAAACTTGCTCAGACAGGTGGGCAAATCATACATGGGTCCCAGGATGCTCATCTGGTGAATATCCGACGATATAACGTAGGGTCGATATCCGGAACCGATGAGCGCCTCAGCAGTCTCGAACGAGAAGGAGCCTGCGCCGTGCCCGATGTCCAAAATGACACCGCGATCGACCGCCTGTTTCGCTGCATCGAGGATCTGCCCGCTATCGCCGATGATGCGCATATTCCCGCCTGTGAAGCAATGCGTGAGTATATCTCCTGGGCGCAAGAGGTCCAGCACACCGGAGACTTCCGGCGGACCATTTGCGATGTGCACCATGACCGGCAGAGAGAGTCGTTCGGCGGCCTCACGCGCGCGCCGTAGTGGTTCCAAACCATTGGGACCTGTCGTGTCGCGATCCATACGCACCTTGATACCTAGAACCAGATCGCGATTATGATCAATCATGTTGCAGCAGAGATCCACGTCACAGTAGTTGAGGTTGGCCAACTCCCAGGTCTGGGCAGTCAGACCGATGGACGAGATGTTCAGCAACGCATAGATGCGCGCCTGCGCCGGTTGAGCAATGAACTCGCGAAAACCCATAATATTGTAGCCACCCGCGGAGCCCACATCCAGCCACGTGGTCACACCGGTGTTGGCGGCTACAGGGTCGGCGTGAATGCCCCAAAAGGTCACGCCATGATAGACATGTGTGTGCAGATCAATCAGACCGGGCGTTACATACTGGCCAGTCGCGTCAATGACGCGGTAGGCAGACTCGGCGGCGATGTTCCGGTCGACGGCCGCGATGCGGTCACGGTGTATAGCTACGTCGAATTTTCCGGCAAGGCCTGCGCCGGGATCGACGACCTCGCCGCCTTTGATAAGCAGGTCGAATGTCATGGGGTTCTCCAATGAATGCAGATTGTAACGCTTTGGTACTACGAAGGTGCTCTGCTACAGTGAGTATAATCGTCTAGGAATTGCCTACAAAATCCAGCCTCGCATACAGGTGGCGCAAGCGTTACCATCTTGTATAAGAGTGTTTGTCCTAGACGCCATCACCTTGCCTACTTCTAGGAAGGAGCATATGACAAGTCGATCAGAGATTTTGCCGGGACCGATTGCACTTTTCGGCTCAGGCGAAACATCTCCGGCCGCACAACGCATCCACCATGAGGTAATGTCGCGTCTTTCCCCGCCGGTGCGGCCGGTCATTATCGAAACTCCGGCCGGCTTTGAGCCGAACTCTGAGATGGTTGCGCGCAAGATAGCGGACTATCTGCAACTACGTCTGCAGAATTTCCATCCGCAGACGGAACTCGTTCCGGCGCGCAAACGCGGCACCGAGTTCAGCCCCGAAGATCCGGCGCTGGCGGAACCCATCTTCCGCTCCAACTTCATTTTCATGGGTCCGGGCAGCCCCACGTACGCGGTGCGCCAGTTACAGGGCAGCTACACCTGGCAAGCCATGTTGGCCCGCCATCGTCTTGGTGCGGCCATCTGTTTCTCAAGCGCCGCTAGCATTGCCGTAAGCAAACACGCGCTGCCTGTGTACGAAGTCTACAAAGTCGGCGAAGACCTGCACTGGAAGGAAGGGCTGGATTTCTTCTCGCACTTTGGTCTGGATCTATTGGTTACGCCGCACTGGAACAACAACGACGGCGGCGATGAACTGGACACGAG
>JBJYXA010000391.1:0-2512 GCA_046259705.1 Caldilineaceae bacterium | reverse complement strand
TAGGGTGCCTCTGCCGAAGCCGGACAGGGTGTCGCGAAACGGCAGCTCGCGACCCTTCGCGGACAGAATGGGTTAGCCGCCCAGCCGCATTCACGCTTGGGCTATCCGGTGTCAAGGTCGGCGCTCGCTGTAATCATCGTGACTCACCAGAACTCCACTGAAATGGAGCTGTTCCTTAGCGTCGATCTCGCCTAGCTGTTCGACTGCATCTGTCAGCACCTGCAGAAGCCCCCAGCCGTCCGAAAAACAGCCAGCGGCGCGATTTAGACTGGGCGCAACGCCGATGAAGTCACGTCTGTGTCGGCGTCGGACTCTGCTTTTAGCGTGTCGTCGACGGGCACCCGCGCCGTGACCCGTCCGCGGAAGTCACACCAGCAATGACGGTCGTAGTCGTAAAGCTTGCAGACTTGAAGCGCGCGCAGAAATGTAGCGGGGTAAAAGGTGCTCTGGATTAGCCGACCTCCTAGCTGATCGCCCAACTCCTGCTGCGCGGAGCGCAGATTGTAAAGAGGGATCTTCGGGTGAATGTGATGCGCCGTGTGCTCCATAATTTCATTCGAGATGAAGCCATACCAGCGGGGCATATGCACGTACATGGTCACGTCCTGCTGTCCAGCCTGCTCGGCGAATTCGCGCTCGTGAGCAAACCAAGGGACCACGGGACTCGTGTGTTGCAGGTATACCGTCTTCGCCATTAAGAGACTCCACAGCAAATACGGAACCGCGAAACCAAGGCCGATGCTTGCGGCTACCGTTCGGCCGCTTGCCGTGCCTAGGGAGGCGCAGGCTGTAAGCCACACAATCAAGAACACCAATATGACCACGAAGTCGCGCCAAGCCATGGGACGCAAGTGTTTAGGAATGGATGGGCCCGGCAGCAGCTTGTAAGAAAGCCACCGCTCGATCATGTAATAAAAAGGAAAGCCCGCAGGCGTGCGATAGAAGCGCTCTAGCAGCTGGCGCCATGAAGGCGCGGCGTGGAACTCCGCCGGCGACATGGGCGACCAGCTGTTCAGACCGCGGACATTCGGCGTTGCGTGATGCCACCGGTTGTGAACAACCCGCCACATTGTGAAATTATGCAGCGCCGGAAGCATCGCCAGCCGCCCGATGATGTCGTTGACCCCTTTCTTTTTGAAAAAGGCACCGTGCGCACAGTCATGAGCAATGACGAACAGTGCTGAGATTTGAATGCCGGCCACGGTCGTACACAAAAACCGAAGAGCTAGACTCTCGGGCATAATGGCGCCGATAACTGAAACCAGAAATAGCGCGAAGTGCCACCCGAATATTAGTGCCGCTTTGGCGTCATTAGCTTCTGCGTAGGAATTGAGTGATGCTGCGAGCGCAAGCTCAGCTTCGTTTCGCTTTGGCATAGTGCGTTTGCCCAGTTAGCATTAGGGGACTTGGCGCGCTGGCTTCCGCGCTCAAGCATTTCGGCAAGTCAACGCCCGATGCGCCGGAAGTGTAGTGTTTTTTTGATTTTGGCGCATAGGCGCCCACGCTCATCGTGCCAATGCACCTCGTATGAGCGCTCAAAGCTTTTGTGCTCCCGCAGGTTCTCGACGATGTCGGCCATAGCCTGGTCGGAAATTGTGAACGATGCTTTCAGCTCAGACTTGCCGGGCCGCAAAAACTCAACAGTTGCAGACTTATCCCAAACCGTCGCCCGATTGGCAAGCAAAAGGTTGAACATTACCATCAGCACCGGATCCGCCGCTGCGTAGATGCTGCCGCCGAATGTCACACCAAAGAAGCCCTTGGTTTTCCAGTTGAGCGGCAAGGTGACATCAACGCGGCGTTTATTGGGTGCGACATAGCGGATTTTTGCACCAGTTCGGCGGTAACAGGGGAAGAAATTGAAGCGCCAACGGAGCAGTCGGCTTTCGAACGATTCGTGGCTTCGTGGCATAGGTCGAAAGCCTATTCAGGTCTAGGGAGTGAGGTGCTGCGCTGGCCGAACAGGTCGAAGGACTGTCCGCGAGATTTTACGGTGCTTCGCCACATAGATCTCCACGAGTGTCTCTTGTTGGCCGATACCCGACATTCGGCTACCCTTTCAACGGACCTCGTGCGCCACACTTCCTTAAAGTTGTTCGGTTTTTTTCAACAGATCGTCTTTATTGCGACTCGTTCTTTATCGCATCAAGCAATTGAGCCTTTATACTTTGCCTCTCCAGCCCTGATACAGACTCATCTATGGAATCGATAAGGGACTGGATCTCATGTTCCATTTCAAGCATGGTCGAGTCTTTCCTGAATGTAAACTCTATTACCAGCTTATCATCCGTTTTGTATACTCTATTTGCTTTTTGGTTCACAGTTTTTCGTCGCACCAACCGCTCACTTTCAGTCGAGAACCGAGTAACATCGGAATACAAGTGTCACTTGTTATCCCGGTAATTGCCCGTTGATTTTAGCCTGGGTTTGGGGGCGTAGGCGGACGTCTCGCCTGCTAAGAGGCGAATCCTGCCGCTCGACGCCGCGCCCGTCAAGGTCGGCTCCTGGCCGA
>JBJYXA010000390.1:0-1807 GCA_046259705.1 Caldilineaceae bacterium | reverse complement strand
CTCCGTCCGCCAGGCCAAACCGCGTCGCGTCGCACCCGCATCGTGGGCAGTATTCGCCCCCTGTATTGGTCAACAGTTGATCCCAACAATCCGAGCACAAGCCACTGTTGTCGGGCGAAGCCGGCTGGCCGCAACACAGACACACCGGGGGCCACAGCACTTGATTGATCCCATGCCAGATGAGCCGTGTCGCTCGCTTGGCCCGATCAAGTCCGCGTTGGAGTCCCGCCGAATCCATACTAACATGATACCGGTCGGATTGCCCCAAGGTCAAGCAACATGCGGGCGGAGGTGTCTGTCGGGTGCACTGCACGTTTGTAGGTAAAATGATAGGGCCGTTCGTATAGGTTAAAGGGTTTCGCGAGATTCTTTGAACCTATGAAGGAAGGGCCGAATCATGGATAGCCGAATTCTCGATCAATTGGAAGAGCTATGTGGTGAGGAATTAACGCTGGTGCGGTCGGATCTCGGGCAGTTGGAGCAGGTCATCGGCACGCTTCTCAAGTCGATGGGAGCGGGATTGTTGCAGCGTGTGGTGGACCGAGGACGCAACGGGTATCGGGGGAGCATCATCCCGTGCTCGTGTGGAGGTTCGATGCGATTTGTGGGCCATCGGCCGCGCTCGGTTCATACGCTCTGGGGCTGGATTACAATTCATCGGGCCTATTACCATTGCGCCGTCTGTCATCGTGGCCAAGCGCCTTACGACCAGGACAGCGGCTTGGGAGCCGGACAGCTCAGTCCGGCCTTGGCCAAAGCCTGCTGCACCTTGGCGGTCGATGACAGTTTTGCCCAAAGCGCCGAGAAGATCGAACAGTTGTTCGGCGAAACGATGGCCGATACCACCGTCGAGGCGCTGGTCCATCAGGTCGGCGCCGTCTCGGCCCAGTCGCAGGACCATCAGCGTCAGCAGTTTGAGGCCACGCGTCAAATCCCTGCCGCCGAAGCCCAGCCGCAGCGTTTGTACGTCAGCGTCGATGGCACGACCGCTCGGGAATGGGATGGTTACCACGCGGCCAGGGTCGGCTGTATCTACTGGGAAGACGAGCAATTCCGCCGACATGCGTACTATCTCGGGCGCTTCTGCGACTCGCAGACGTTTGGCTGGCACCTCTGGCTGGCGGCTTGTCGCTGGGGTTTGCGTGGCGCCAAGGCGGTGATCTACCTGGGCGATGGGGCCCCGTGGATTCGCAGCGAACAGCAGCGCCACTTTCAACGAGCCGTCTTCATCATCGACTGGTATCACGCCAGTGAACACCTCTGGGACTGCGGCAAAATCCTGTTCGGCGAAGGCACGCCGTTGACCGAGCAGTGGGTCCAAGAGCGTCTGTCTCTGCTGTGGGACGGCCAGACGCGAAAGCGGTTGGAGAAGCTCAAAGCCGACCGTCACGGCCGCCGTGGCGAAAAGCGCAAGACGCTGAACGATCTGATTCGCTACATCTCGACCAACGAAGAGCAAATGCGATACGATGTCTTTCGAGAGAAAGGCTACGACATCGGCTCGGGGGCCGTCGAGGGGGCCTGCAAACACGTCGTCGGCAAGCGGCTCAAGCAATCCGGCATGATCTGGACTCGCCCCGGCTCTTCGGCGACGCTGGCCCTACGTCTGACCTGGCTCAACAGCGAATGGGACCCCTTCTGGCAGAACCGCCCCATGGCCGCCTAAAATCTACCCACAAACAAGCAGTGCACCCTGCCGCAGCACGTCCGGTGGATTTCCCTTGCTGTTTGCGACGGGCCGGGACAGAATGACACCATGCAGGTTGTGCATTCTCGCACGACAATCCAACGTGAGCGGGGACACTCG
>JBJYXA010000389.1:0-5354 GCA_046259705.1 Caldilineaceae bacterium | reverse complement strand
GACGTGACCTGCAGCCAGTGCCTAGGGTCGGCCGGTTGCTGATGGCAGGTGACCTGATTGAAGAGGCTATTGATCATACTGCCAACCCCGCGAGGCAACACTGGAATCTATAGACCCAAGTATGCGCGCCGGATATCGACATTGTCTTCGAGATCACGCGCTGGGCCGTGGAGTTCCACTCGACCCTCGCTCAACACAAAGGCATAATCGCTTACCTTGAGAGCCATCTGCACATTCTGTTCGACCAAGAGGATCGTCATGCCCTCTTCACGCAGTACGCGCAATGCGTGGAACAGATCCAGGGCAAGCACTGGAGCTAAGCCAAGTGACATCTCGTCCACCATAAGTACGGTGGGTTGGGACATGATGCCGCGCGCCACAGCCAACATCTGCTGTTCTCCGCCGCTTAGTGTGCCGGCCCGCTGGCGCGAACGCTCTTGCAGGCGCGGAAACATGCTGTAGACACGTTCCAGGTTACGGTCCATCTCCGCCCGGGCATGGCGGGGTGTGGCGCCCATCTCGAGGTTCTCGGACACACTCATATCGGTGAATAGCTGTCGGCCCTCCGGCACCAGCACCATACCCAATTCGGTCTTCGCATGGGCGGACAAGCGGCTTACATCCTTGCCCTGAAACAGTATCTGTCCCTGCCAGGGCTTTAGCAGACCCATGATCGTGCGTAGGAGCGTAGTCTTGCCGGCGCCGTTCGAACCCACCAGCGCCGTCAGCTTGCCGGCCTCCAACGTGAGGTCCGTTCCCCACAATATCTGCACTTCACCGTATCCCGACGTTACGTCCTGCGCCTCCAGTACCTTCACGCTAGTCCTCCCACATACGCGCGGCCAATTCGGGATCTCCCAGATAAGCCTCGATCACCTGGGGATTTTGTGCTACTTCGGCCGGACTTCCGGCAGCAATCTGCTGGCCGTAGTTGAGCACGAGTATGCGATCCGACACATTCATGATGGCATGCATGATGTGCTCTATCATGATAATGGTGATGCCGCTCTTCTGGATGTCGCGGATCGTATCGAGCATGGCAGTAACCTCGGAAGGGTTCAAGCCGGCCAGCACCTCGTCCAGGAGAATTAGCAAGGGTTGCGCGGCCAGTGCGCGCGCCAGCTCTAGGCGCTTCTTTTGCGCGACATTCAGGCTTTCGGCAAGCATCGCTGCCCTCATATCCAGACCGACCCTGGCCATTACCTCGTCGGCAACCTCCGCGGCCTCACGCAGCCCGTACTGTTTTCGCCCATAACATGCGCCTACAATCACGTTCTCTCGCACAGTCAGCTCGTTCAGGGGCCGCACAACCTGATGCGTACGCGCTAGCCCAAGGTGGGCCACGCGGTAGGGCCGGAGTCCGGCGATCGAATGGCCGCGGAACACAATGCTGCCGGAAGTCGGCGGATATACGCCGTTGATGCAGTTGAACAATGTTGTCTTGCCGGCGCCATTGGGCCCGATCAGGCCGAGGATTTCACCTTCCTCGACTTCGAAGCTAACGTCATCGACAGCACGCAAGCCGCCAAATGTCTTCGAGACACTTTTCGCTTCTAGGATCATTCCAGGTACCTCCGCAGCGTGGCCGACCGCGCCCGCAGCCAGCCAATTACGCCGCCGGGCATGAAGAGCACGATGGCGAGAAGCATGACACCGGCCACCGCCAACTGAATATCGCGGAAAAACGGGTTGGTGACGAGCAGTCCGCGCAAACGTTGGTAGATTCCAGCGCCCAAGATCGGCCCCAACACCGTGCCCTGTCCACCCAACATCACCATCACCAGAAGTTCGATGGACGCATGCAGTCGGAAGGCGGTTCCGGGCTCGATGATGCCCTGCTTGAAGAAGTACAGCGCGCCGACCATCCCGGGAAATACGGCAGACAGCACGTAAGCATTCGTCTTGGCGCGCGGCGCAACCACGCCAATGACCTCGGCTGCATCCTCATCCTCGCGAATCGCCATCAGCCCCAAGCCGAATTTCGAACGCTTGACAAGATAGCTTGTGATTACGGCCATAAAGGTCAGCGCCGCCACACCCCAATAGACTATCCATAGCATCTGCCCCGGACCGCCATACGACCGGTAAACGGAGAAATTGAGCTCCATACCGGTCGGTCCGCCAAACGGCGCGAAGTTGTTGACAAAGGCCTTCATTGCCTCGTTGATGCCGATTGTGGCGAGTGCGAAGTAAGCGCCGCGCAAACGCAGAATTGACATACCCAACAACAGAGCCAGCAATCCGGCCGCGAGGCCTCCGGCCAGCGTCGCAGGCAACAGGTTCCAGCTAAGTACATCGATGGCGTAAAATCCTATGTACCCGCCAAGTCCAAAGAAGACGATGTGGCCGAAGCTCACGTACCCTGTATAGCCCAATAGGATATTCAGGCTGGAAGCAAGCGCCACCGACACCAGCACGGTAAACATGGTCTCACGTGTGCTGGCGTTGCCGGACAAGACTGGAACCGTCACGCCCACGGCGACGACGAGCAGCACGATCCAGAAACCGGGATTTCGCCATATATTCATTTCTTGACTCCGAAGAGCCCTTGAGGACGCACTAGTAGGATGAGAACGAAGATTCCGAATTCAAGGACTGGCACCCAACTCGTCTTCATAAAGACTGGCACCACGCCTTCAATCAAGCCCAAGATCAAACCGCCGATTAGGGCTCCCAACGGGTTGCCAAGCCCTCCGAGCACAATGATCACAAAGCTCTTCAGCTCATATGAGCTTCCGGACAGAATCGTGAAGGGGAATGAAATAGCGATAAGGCCGCCGGCGATCATGGCCAGCATGGTCCCGATGCCGAAGCTCATCGCCAACACGCGCGTGGACGGGATGCCCATCAGCTCTGCGGCCGACCGGTTGTTGGCGACTGCCCTGGTGTACTTGCCCGGCCGCGTGGCGTACAGAAAAATGTATAGCGCAGCCGTTACCAGCAGCGCGATCGCGGCCGAGACGAGTCGTGTGCCTGTGACGTTAACCGGGCCGGCATGAATCGCGCCCAGGCTATAATCGACGTTGCGAAACGAAGTGGAGAAGATGGTGGTCCCCACGCCGATAATGATCATGCTCACCGCAAACGTGGACAGCAGACTCGACAGATGCGGCGCATCTATCACCCGGTGCACCGCCAGAACATAGATTACGATACCTAGCAGCATCCCTATGATGGCCACGGCTACTAATCCCACAAGTGGGTTCAGACCGACTGCGCTGGATAGCAGATATACCGCAAACATACCCAACGCAATGATGGGACCGTGGGCCAGGTTGATCACATTCATGACGCCGAAAATTAGGGTGAGTCCCATCGCAGCCACCCCGTACACGAGACCGATCAGCAAACCGTCGATGATTGAGGCAAGCAACAGTTGGGTCAAGTTATTCCTCCTCACTGTCCTGCGACCGGAGGTGTACAACTACCACGGCGATGCGCGGCTGCGCCTACTCAGCGGTATTCGCCCGCCAAGGACGTGCGCCGACACTTCACGACGAACCCTTCAAGCTCCGTCTGGAGCCATACGCCAAAGCCCGGGTCGCTCAGGATACGGCTTATGTGTACATTGCCGCACCCAGGGCGACCCGACACCTTAGTGGATCATTGGAGCTGTGTCTCGCATGCTGTAGCCGGATGGCTATCGGGAAATCAGATCGGCGGTTGCGCCCTCAGCCGGCCAAACGATCTGCTTGTCCAATTCACCGTCCCCGGTCTCCTGCCACTGCACGTAGACCATATCATGGCCGGTCTGCAGTCCGTGGGCCTCTTCGCTTGTGTCAAACTTGATATGACCGAAAAAGGTCAGCACATCAGTCTCGTCCAATGCCTGCTTGACGGCTTCGCTGTCGACGGATCCTGCGCGCTCAATGGCGTCCTGCAGGATGAGGCCTGCAGCATAGCCGCCAGCGGCATGGTAGGACGGGTCCTCGTCGTAGGCCGCCACATAGGCATCCGTGAACTCCGCAGCGCTTGGACCAAACCATCGCATGCCGGCCGCGTCGGCTGCCTCGGCACTGAATGTCGCCTGTGGTTCCCACTGGCTAGGTCCGATGACGGCAAGAGCCGCATCGCCGAGTTCGGCAAACATGGGCTCGGGCGGCGCCACAAGCAAGGCGATGTAGGCAGCATCTACCTCCTTCTCGGACAACTGACGGGCAAAAGTGCTGCCGTCTTGGAAATGACCGCCGCCCATGATGGCCTCAGGTGCGGCCTGCTGGATCTTGTTGATGAATGGCGCGAAATCGGTAGTGCCGGAGTCATAGCCCTCAAATAGCACGATCTCATAGCCTTCGGCTTCGGCATATTCCTTGAGCGCCGTCGACACATCGGTAGAGAACTTGTCGTTTTCGTGCACTACGGCGATCTTTTTCACATCCGGCGCCTTGGCCTGGAGCATGTCGATGGCGCCCGTGAGGTATTTGCTGGCCGGTGTATAGGCTTGATAGACCAAGGTGTACCCTTGCGTGTAGTTGCTGTCCGAGGCTGCGCCCGTCGTGATCATGACCTTGCCGTACTGTTCGGCAATCACCGAAGCCGATGCCGTCAGCCCGCTCGAATAGGGGCTGATCAAGAAATCGGCGCCATCGTCGGTTGCCAGGCGCGTATACAGTTCTTGGATGCGGTCGTTGTTTGACTCGTCGTCGTAGAATGTAGACTCAAACGTGTAGGCCGTTCCGTCGTCAAGCTGAACGCCGCCCGCATCATTCACCTGCTGCATCCACAAGTTCAGACCGTTGGTCTGGCGCGTCGACTCGACATTCAGTTTGCCCGTTATCGACGACGTGTAGCCGATGACCAATGGGTTCGTACCTGCCGCTTCCGCCGACGTCTCTGCCGCCTGTCCGGCCGGAGCCGGAGCCGGGGCTGCGCATGCCCCTAGGAGGGCAATCACCAGTACAAAAGCCGCAATCGCATATCTCCGTTGCATAGGTCGTGTCTCCTTATTCAAAATGAACTGGACAGCAGGCAACTGTTTCGTTATGCAATACTGAGTAGCAGGTGCGAGACACCCGTCCGCCTAGCGCGTCAAATAACCAGTACTCCACATGCGCCCCGGTGCGCTGGGACGCAACACCGACTCGTAGCGTTCGAATGACATAAAACATAGGACACTAGGGGCGTATCTCCCCCAGATGCGTGACCAATACTTGGCTTGCCGCGAAGGTGACTACGACAAGTATAGCACGTTTGCAGGTGCTAGCGACAGGCCAATGAAAACATACCCGAATCTGGTCCAATCGAAATGAGACTGATCCGGCTTGCATTGGATAGGACAGCGCTTTTCGTACGGCTATTTGACGAGCGCTCGCCATCACTTGTCTACGCAACGGCATGAGTATCTACGTCCGGTC
>JBJYXA010000388.1:0-5280 GCA_046259705.1 Caldilineaceae bacterium | reverse complement strand
ACGCTTCAATTCTGAGATAGGCTGGATCTGCGGTGTCGCTAGGATGTTCGCTTGGGCACTAAGCGGAACTAATCTGTTCCACTGAGCATGTAGGCTTAAAGGCGTAACGCGAACATTTCCGGCACGACGTCCCCACCTATTCCCGTTCTGGCTGCCGCCGAGGCGCAACTTCGAACTCAAGCCTTTGTTGAAAGAGGGTTCGAAATAGGGCCCTGTCGCCCAATACCTCGCTGAGCGCGCCATACGCGAAGAGCGGGAGAAAAACCAGAAACATGATTAGAGCAGTGGCTAGCATTTCCTCTGTGGTACCGCCGCCGACCTCTGCCATCGACTCCCAGAATGTTTTGCCGTGAATGAACCCGACAATGGCCTCTTCGATGACCGTGAATCCGGCGACCAAAATGAGGAACGCAATCGACTTGTGAATGATCTGCCAAATGAGGGGCTTCGTCCGGTGACCCTCTCCGATATGGAGCGCACGGCCAATTAGGATGAACTTTGCGAGGACTACGGCCTTGATCAGCGCAAATCCCCAAGGCAGCCAGCGGATGTCTTGCGCTTCCAGAATTGCAGACTTGTAGAAAGTAAGCGCGCTGAACACCACCAACAAATAGGCGGTGATATAAAACAGCTCCTTGAGTTCGTTCTTTGCTCTTTCACGAAGTGCGGGCTTAAACGACTGAACTGCGCCCACGGCCATTCACCCTCTTCTAAAGTCGGCAACGCTGCTTTGTCCTGCGGCAGGCAGGAATCCCACTGCGCTTGCTCGCTACCGCTGTCTGTTAAGATGCTTCTTCGTAAAATCCAAGCGTAGCACTAACGCGGCGGGACTAATACGCTCGTGATAAAGAGTGGCCGGGTAGTTGAAATCGATATTGGGCCACATATCAAGCGGCGGATGTCGGCTTAGCGGCGCAAGCCGGACGTGGTGTACTCACTGTACGAGGGCCGCTCTTGACCCTAAGTGGACAAGTCTCTCAGCATGACCTGCGCGGCGTTACGACCTGGCGCCATGGTGATTCCCGGGCCAGGGTGACTGCCCGAACCGCACAGGTAAACATTGAGAACCGGCGTGCGATAGTGAGCTAGTTCCGGAAGCGGACGTTGCGAGCCAAGTTGATAGGGCAGAATGGCGCCATGCGTAACTGTACCGTGGACGGCGCTCACCATCAGGCGCTCGATGTCGACCGGCGAATGCACGACTCGCTTGAGGATGTTGCGCTTTAGCGTCGGCGCGTAGGTTTCAGTGAGATAGTCAATCAGATGATCAGCATAAGGCTCCTTCACTTTGTCCCAAGTGCGCCCGTCGATTTTGCCAGTGGCATCGCCGCCAATCTCGTAGGGTACATTGTGCACGAGGACCTTCATGACCGCCTTTCCCTCCGGACATCGGCTTGGGTCGATTACTGAATCGTTCAGCATCACCATGAAGGGGGACGCAGGTATCCTACCGCTCCGGCATTCCGTGTAGATGCGCGCCAGATATTCGAATGTGGGCGGCGAAGCATGCACATAGGCGCTGGATTGAGCATCCGGTCCCGCGTCGTAGATTACGGGTCCATCGAGCGCCAAGTAGATGACCAAGTATCCATCGCCCCATTCGTAACGCCGCATCTTTTCGACGAGATCTCGACCGACTTGGTCCTCGCCGAGAAGATCGACGACGAGTTGGCGGGGGTCGACATTCGACGCGAGGATACCCTCAGGCGAGAGAGCTATGACCTCGCCGCTCGTGAGCCGTACCCCTGTTGCCCGGCCGTCTTCGACCACAATCCTTGAGACTCGCACGCCTGTTCGAATCGCGCCGCCTTGCGATTTCAAATATCCGGCAAGCGCCATCGGTAGTTGGTGCATGCCGCCCTTTACCGCGCGGTTGCCCAGATCTTGAATGAGCGAGGCGAACAGCCAGGCCATGTGGCCGCCGCCAACGTCATCCGGGGCTAAACCGACGTGGCACGCCCACCCACCAATGAATAATCTAGTCTCCTCCCGCTCGAAGTGCTCCATGCCCCACGAGCGGAGGCTCTGTAGCCCGGCTCGATACTCCTCCATCCCACTAGGGCTTCGCGCCATGTTGCCGATTTCATCTGCAAGCGAGGCTGGAGGGGAGTTCATCCAACGCGCAATGTCGTCCCTCGCCTGAACGAAATCGCCCGCGAGTCGACGCCACGTTTGCCCATCTGCCTTCGAGTATCGGCCAATGCTGGCGACGGTATCCTCTAACTCCCGATGCATCGAAATAATGCCGCCGCCAGGGAATATATGAGAGTAATTGAGCTCAGGTCGAATGAGTTCGAGACCGAAGTCCGCCAATCCCAATTCCTCCGGAACCGGAGACAAATTGGCAAACTGAAAGCCGAATGCATGTACATCCGAACGAAAGCCGGGAAGCGTCAACTCCTCAGTCGTCGCCATACCGCCGACCGTATGGTACTGATCGAGCACAAGCGTTTGCAGTCCGGCGCGTGCCAGATAGCAAGCGCAAGTCAGTCCGTTGTGGCCAGCGCCAACAACGATTGCATCATACGCCTGCATCCCAGCTCCTACGAAGAACGCCGGTGACACCAAGCGCGACTAGTATCACTCAGCATTTTGACAGATTCCCTTATTCTAATCCCGGTTCCCTAGCCGAGTCAGGGCACTGTTGGCCTGAAGGCGGGGGCCCGTCGGGCCTGGGTTACCTGCTCGAAGGCAAAGGCGTAGCCGAGCAACTTGCCGTCCTGCCAAGCGTTGCCGAAGAAAGAGAGAGCAACTGGAAGTCCGTGGCAGAAACCAGCTGGGACAGTGACGTGCGGATAGCCGGCCATCGCGGGAGGCGCGGAACAACCGCCGATGATGTGGTCTCCAACGAGGAGATCTATAGCCCAGGGCGGTGTTCCATCAGTTGGCGCGATCAGCGCGTCTAGGGCGTGGGCTGTCAGCACCTTGTCGATCCCGTCTGTGCGTGACATGCGCCTGCACTCCCCTTTCGCCTTCAAGTAGCGTTCCTCCTGGAGGCCACCCTTGGACTGCGCACGCTCGAAGAGGTCTTGCGGAAAGTACGGCATAACCTTGTCGGCATTGGCCCTGTTGAAAGCAATAACGTCTGCCAAGCTCCGCATCGGCGAATTTGGATGAGAAGCTAGATAGCGATTGATGCCGTGCTTGAATCCAAAAAGGCAAAGCTCGACCTCCGCTTCTCCGAAAAATGGAGTCCATGCACCGATCGCCGGATCGATGATCTCGGCCCCCAGATCTCGTAATGCGTCAATTGCGTCTTCGATGACTTTGTCGACGCCTTTGTGTGTGCCCATCATGTCACGAGCCACGCCGATACGCGCGCCGCGTAGTGCGTCTTCAGCCAGGAAGGCGGTAAAATTGGTCGAAGTTGCTGTTGCATTCACCATAGTCGCCGGGTCCTGCGGATCCGGCCCGGCGATAACCGATAAGAGGAGCGCAACATCAGCGACGGTGCGTGCGATAGGGCCTGCTGTGTCCTGTGGCTCGGCAACCGGCATCACGCCGCTTCGGCTGACAAGACCCACGGTGGGCTTGATGCCTACCACCCCGTTAGCGGAAGATGGACGGACGATCGAACCATCGACTTCAGCGCCAAGCGCCCCCATACACAGGCCGGCCGCGACCGCAACAGCTGAGCCGCCACTGGAGCCGGAGGGGGATCGGTCGAGGATGTGAGGATTCCGTATTTGACCTCCGCGGCTGCTCCATCCACTGCAGGTGCGGGCGGAGCGCATGTAGCTCCATTCGGTCATGTTCGCTTTTCCGAGGATTACGGCTCCGGCTTTCCTGAGACGATCGACCACGAAAGCGTCTCGTGGTGCAAAGTTCCCAAGCATTGCTAAGGAACCTGCCGTCGTCATCGTCCGGTCAGCGGTGTCGATGCTGTCCTTGACGAGGATGGGTATGCCGTTCAAGGGCAAATGAGCGCCAGTGAGGCGAGCGCGGTCACAGGCCTCGGCCGACGCCAGTGCGTCCGGAGTCAATTCCAAAACCGACCTAAGGGTCGGGCCCGAGCGTTCGATGGAGTCAATCCGTTCGAGGCAGGCCTGGCATAATGAGGTTGCGGTTAGATCGCCGCGCTCAAAAAGCTGCCGCGTCCGGGCGATTGTGAGGTGGTCGATCTCCACTTGTCGGATATCCTCCGGATGGTCGTCGCGGACGCTATATTGTCACGGTTCCCCAAAAGTGCCCGCGCTATTGGCATTTTGAGAGAATAACGGAGGCGATGGCTACACGGTCAATTCATGTTGCTGGTGTGATCGATCTCGCGGAGGCGCAACTGCTGATCGATTGCGGTGTCAGATATCTGGGGTTTCCTTTTGTCCTCGACCACCACAAGGAGGATCTGACAACAGATGCCGCAGCGGTCATTGTTTCTGAACTCGGAGCCCGCGCGGCCTTCTTTGTAATCACCTATTTGAACAGAGCGGAAGCCATTCTTGAGCTTTGTCGTACCCTATCGGTCAATATGGTTCAGCTTCACGGCGCGACGGACCTCGAAGAAATTCAACTCTTAAAACAAGAGGCTCCACAACTCAGAATCATTAAGAGCCTCATTGTTCGCGGCAGTAATACGGACACTTTGATCGACGAGGTTCGCCGCTATGAAGCAACCGTGGACTCGTTCATCACCGACACATTTGATCCTGTGACGGGGGCCTCCGGCGCGACCGGAAGAGTTCACGACTGGGAGATCAGCCGGAGGCTCGTCGCGTCATCCGTCAGACCTCTCATTCTCGCAGGTGGTCTTAACGCCGACAATGTGCGCCAAGCGATCCGTACGGTGCGGCCGGCAGGGGTCGACGTGCACACGGGAATCGAAGGCCGCGACGGCCGCAAGCGCTATGATTTTACAAAGCGCTTCGTCGAAGAGGCGCAGGCGGGATTCTCGGAGATCGAGCGCGAACCAGAGGTCCGCTAGTGGCACTTAACGGACATAATCACGCCCACTGCCAGTGTCCGCCTCTGGACGTAAAGCAGACATAGATGCAAGAGGGACCCTCCCCGGCCGCAACGAACGCAACACCGCAACGGTCCCGCCGACTAGCGCGAGAGATGAGCGACCACCTCCTGCGACTCCCTCTGGGTCCCATAGGGCCTGGGGGAAGCACAACGCCGCGGGGTCGTCGAGCATGCGGTGCCGGTCATTGCAGCAATACCAGGCGTGGGAGGGAATTGCCGCCCGATGCTTCCGGCTTAATCGCTACACAGGAAATCGAACCACCAAGTCATTGAAAAGACTGGTGGGCGCACAAGGACTCGAACCTTGGACCCGCTGAT